>CALGIV010000255.1 GCA_937914785.1 uncultured Eubacteriaceae bacterium
ATACTTCGGCGGCACATAACCGCAGCAATGTCATCGAGGTTATGGGACGGCACGCGGGTTATATCGCGTTGTATGCCGCGATGGCGGGCGGGGCGGAAAGCGCAGTGATTCCGGAAGTAGAGACAGATTTTCAGGCCATTTATAAAAAAATGCTTCAAAGCAAGAATATCGGCAAGAACCACAGCCTTTCGGTCGTTGCCGAAGGCGCGGGCGATCATATCAAAATTGCAGAAGATATGTTTGAGCATACGGGTATGGAGACGAAAGGGACGAATTTGGGCTATATCCAGCGCGGCGGCGCGCCGAGCGCATTTGACCGCATTTTAGGCAGTATGATGGGGGCTATAGCAGTGGAATTGCTGTTAAAAGGCCGAAAGAACCGTGCGGTCGGTATCGTCGGCAATCGATATGTCGATTACGATTTAGCAGAAGCGGTAAAGATGAAAAAAACGATCGATGAAGAAATGTATCGAATTATGAATATGCTTTCGATTTAAGGAGTTGTAAAAATGAACAAAACAAAGATCGTGTGTACACTTGGGCCGGCATGTGATGATGACAGCATATTGGAAGGGATGATTGAAGGCGGGATGCGCGTTGCGCGCCTGAACTTTTCACACGGCACGCATCGTGAACATAAAATGCGCTTGGATAAAGTGCGTAGAGCGGCAGAAAAGCTGGACGTAACGCTCGGGATTATGCTGGACAGCAAGGGGCCGGAAATTAGAATTAAGAGCTTTAAAGAAGGCAGTGTGACGTTAAAAGACGGTCAGGAATTTATTTTGACGGGTGAAGAGGTTGAAGGAGACGAGACGCGCGCCTCTATTACGTATAAAAAGCTGCACGAAGAGGTTCGGCCGCATGACCGGATATTGCTGGACGACGGCCTGATTATTACGGACGTGCTCAGGATTGAAGAGCACGATGTGGTGTTAAAGGTTATAACAGGTGGCATCTTGTGCAACAATAAAAGCTTAAATCTGCCGCACTGCAGGTTGAAGTTGCCATTTATTACAGAGGCCGACAAAGCGGACTTTCTTTTTGGCATCGAAAATGGGGTAGACTTTATCGCGGCTTCTTTTGTACGAAGCGCGGAAGATGTCATGGCGCTTCGCACCTTCCTGTATGACAATGGCGGAGAGGATATCTGGATTATTTCAAAGATCGAAAACGAAGAGGGCGTCGTCAACATTGACGAGATTATCGCGGTCAGCGACGGCATTATGGTTGCGCGCGGTGATCTGGGCGTTGAAATTGATGCGGAATTGATCCCGGTGACGCAAAAGGACATTATCGAGAAGTGTAATATTGCGGCGAAGCCTGTCATTACGGCAACTCAAATGCTCGATTCGATGATTCGAAACCCCCATGCGACGCGTGCGGAGATCAACGATGTGGCCAATGCCGTTTTTGACGGTACGGATGCCGTGATGCTTTCGGCAGAAAGCGCTGCCGGCAAGTATCCTGTCGAGGCTGTCAACACGATGACGCGCGTGATTTATCGTACGGAGGCGAGTGAACGGTATTTTAAGAACCTCAGCAGGGGCGATTTTACGGGACTGGTGGCGGCGACAAATGTCATCGGTCATGCGGCGTGCGATATTGCGCAGAAGCTTGAAGTAAAGGCGATTGTCGCGCCGACGACCGGCGGGTATACGCCGCGCCTGATTTCAAAATTCCGTCCGCACTGTCTGTTGATTGCGGCAACGCACGATGCGCGCGTGATGCGGCGGTTGACGCTGGTGTGGGGCTGTATACCTGTCAGTACGCCGTTTTATGACGACTATGAAACGGTTGTCTCCTCCGCTGTGCGCGCGGGGGCGGAAAGCGGGTTGTTAAGCGACAGCGATATGGTTGTCGTGACCGCAGGAACGCCTGTTAATATCAGCGGGACGACGAATAATATTCGTGTCGTGCGCGTGCACGATATGCTGAATGTGGAAAATTGAAACAGGAGGGAAGGAATGCTTTATCGAGATTGTATTCATACGCCAGTCGGCGAAATTGTCAACTACATATATGAAGCGATAAATACGTTTTTTGCTTCATCTGAT
>CALGIV010000256.1 GCA_937914785.1 uncultured Eubacteriaceae bacterium
GCTTAGGCTTGCTACTAATAGCCAAAACATCTCGTGCACCACCAAACGACAGATGTGAAATATCGGGAATGATGTTCAATTCGTTAAAGAGCTCAACGGCCTGCCTGCCAAATGGCTTTAATCCCCGCTGCATTACAGCGGCATCTGTCGAATTGGGATAACCCATACAATTTTCGTAATTCCACGTCAGCGACGCCATTTTAACGCCGTCATCCGCCATACGGTAAATGCGCATCCTGTCATCTTCAGCAAAACCACAGGACTCCACCGACAGCAATGCGTATATGCCTGCATCTGCCAGGCCCAGCTCTCCCACTTCATTAAAACGCACCAGCACGCCATCCGCCCTGCCAACCTGCTTATCAAAGCAATCGACAAAACGGCAATACAGCGCATATAAGTCTTCTCCTCGCTGCAATGCCTGCTGCTCATCAAAATAAATAGCGAACGTCTGTAATAAACATCCGCCCGCCAAAAGTTTTTTAAGATCGACCTGATATGTATTCTGCAAAATATTTTCACCGTCAAAGACGATTCGGTTCAATGTATCGCAATGCAAATCGATGTAGCGCATCTCTTATCCCCTAAGCGGCTCAATCATCGGCAGAGCAAGCCCGGCTACCGTCATATTCCAGGCTTCCAATAGTTCGCTCTGATGCAGCGCCACCCACCCCATCGCAATTTTAATCTGTTTGTTCGGCACATTGCCCGATACAAACTCGATATCCTTCACAGTAATCAACGCGCGCATCGCGCCGTAGCGGGCGATTACAAACGGGGGCATGTATTTATTATAATGCATGTATATCTCAATGTTCATAAATTCGCTCAGTTTTTCCATCGTCCCACCAAATCTATGCCTTATTATGACTATTATAATGGATGGCCCGGCAATTTGCACGAACATTTTTTTCTTATTTCAGCATATTGCAAGCCACATACAAGATACTGTGGTTATTCTTTCAAAAGCGCATAAATGCAGGAATCCAGTAACTGACCATTTTTATATACGCTGCGTTTTTTAATACCTTCCAGTATGAAACCGGCTTTCTCCAGCGCCCGGCGAGAGCCGATATTGGGCGCAAACGGTTCTGCATAAATGCGTATGATATCGCCATCGTCAAACACCTTTTGGCAGATCATCGTAATCGCCTGCGTGATAATTCCGCGCCCCAAAAAAGGCTCCCCGAGCCAATAGCCAATCTCCGCCCTCTTTCGATAGACATCGCCGCCATAAAACACACCGATACTGCCCGCCAACACGCCGTCAACAATGATAGCACACGGACCTGCGCGCCGTTCATCCGCCTGGATACAGCTTTGAATATAATCCTCCGCGTCTTTCAGCGTATATGGATGCACAAACCCATCGCGCAGATTGTCCGCAATTTTCTTATTATCGGCAAGCGCTTGAAGTGCGCCGACATCTGCTAACTGCCAATTTCTCAACTGTATATCCATCATTTTGTCGCTATACCTTCTTTAAACCAAAGTATAGCATTCCTCCTAGCAATGCGAAAATATAAATATTGCTCATCATCTTTACGACCAGCGTTAACAACGCATAGACCTCCATTTGCAAGGCGATCGTGAACAAAATGACCGCAAAATAGGCAACCACTATGACAATGGCCAAAGTCAGCACCGTTAAACGCAAAGGACGATTGGAAATCACCGCTGTTAAAAGCGAAAAACGCCCGAGCAGATAGACGATTAAATACGCCGAGGACAGATAACAAATCGGGCGCGTGATCGCGATGTAGAACAGTGCCCCCGGATACAGTCGGTAATATGCTTCCCAGACTGACCCATTTTGCGCAATGCAGAAAAAATGAACCAGTGATGCCAAATACAATATTGCAGCGATGATGGCGCCTGCTTTCAAAGATGGATTACGGATTGTATACTCTTCCAGCAGCTCCGCCGCTTCCCCAATTTCATTTGTCACCTGTATGTATGCATCCTCTTCGCCCATTCCCATACTCGTAAGCTCTTCAAAACGCTGAATACCGTCCTGAATCATCTCCTGCTGCATCTTAAACGTCTCTTCATTCTTTTCGATATTCCTGAACAGCTTTTGAACATACTTCTCAATCGTCTTCATCGCTTTCTCCTCTTACAAAACAATCCATAATATCCACAACCTCAAACCACAGCGCCTTTTGAGACAGATAATATGCTTTGCCCTTTTCGGTTACTTTGTAATACATCCGCGGCCGGCCGAAGGATTCCACCCCGTCGTAAGGCATCACATATTCCAGACGCGCCAATCTGTTTAATGCCGAATACAACGTCGTCTGCTTGATAGAATATCTCTCCTGTGCCATCCGGCGTATCCGGTTTGCAATCTCATACCCATAAGAATCGCCATCCAGCAGCACACGCAGAATAATAACATCATTGTATCCTTTTAACGCTTCTCCGGCAACCATACGCCTGCCCTCCTTTACTTCATTCATCGTAGTAATTATAACAGCACTACTACGATAAGTAAAGTAATTTATTCCATGCTCTTCATTTTGTCTGCAAAGTATTGCCGGTTACTTAAATACGCTTCACTGTTCGGCTTATACATTCCGGCGCGTTCGTTATATTCATTTGCCTTTTCGATGTCCCCCATCCGGTCGTAGCAGATGCAGAGCTGAATTGAGGGTATATACCCATAGCAATCCCGCAATGTAAACCCGCCCGCACTCGGCGTAGCAGCAAGCGCAGTCTCATACCAAAAGACGGCCGCTGCATATTGACTGCGCTGCAAAAAATACCGTCCAAGCTCACAACTGATTTCAGCCCGCGGCCTGTCGTATTGCAGGCTGCGCAGCAATACCTTTAACGCTTCATCAAACTGCCCTAAAACCCTGTAAATCTGGGCCATCATATAACAGGCGTCGATATTATTTTCGATCCAACCCAATCCGCCATCTAAAAATTTGCTCAGCATTTTGATGGCTTCATCGTAGCGCTGATGGTAATATAACTCACGCCCATAATAG
>CALGIV010000257.1 GCA_937914785.1 uncultured Eubacteriaceae bacterium
ACGGCGGCTCTCGATGCACAGGTCTTTAAAGTCGATGCCCACAGGGCAGGCGGGGGCGCACAGTCCGCCCTGCGGGCAGGACATAATCTGCCGCAGGCCGGTCTTGCGGTTCATATAGCTTTTATTGACCGTGTCGCTGGCATACTGCATCATCTTTTTCGCATCGAGGCGATAGTATTGCAGCATCTCACAGACGTCGCTGCAGTTGCTGCACGCGCACTCAAGGCAGCGGGATGCTTCCGCTTTGGCCTCGTCCATTGTCCAGGCGTTGGGGTCCTCTGCTTTTACGATGGCCTGAGGCGGAATGTTTTTCATCGCAGGCCGAAAAGCACAGGGCCGCGTCTCAGGCAGCGGCTCCATACGGCCTGTTTTCATATAGTTTTCCAGTATAAGTGCGCTGTCGATCCCTTGCTTGATGGAGGATAAAGGGTTCTGTTCAGGGTTTACAAGTGTACCTGCAGCAAGTACGCCGCTTGTGGACGAGGCGTCAAAATGTGCCCCGTTTTCACCCGTGGCGATTAAAACGGCGTCGTAAGTATCGGTGTCAAGTGCGGTCACTTCTGTATTTAACAGAATGGTCAGGTATTTCTGATCTGTGGCGCGGCGGATGTCTTCTTCTAAAACGTCGCGCGGCAGACGGGCAGCATCGATCTGCCACAGCCGGCCGCCGAGGCGCGCGGTTTGTTCTTTCAATGTGACGTCGTAGCCGCGTCCGGCCAGTTTGACAGCACAGCTGAGGCCGGCTGGACCGCCGCCGACGATGAGCACCTTTTTATCCTTTTTCGGGATGTAAAACGACTGTGCGGGCCTGTCCTTGTTTTGTTTCCAGCAGAAGCGTTCCAATTCCTTTAAAGAAATCGACTCGCCTACCTCATTGCGCACGCAGGCGTTTTGACAGGGCTCATCGCAGATATGACAGGTAACGCCCGGCAGGACAGCTTCTTTCGTGTAAAGCTTGTAGGCTGCCGATGCGCTGCCGATGCGCATTTTTGAAATCAGGCCCTTAATATCGAGGTGCAGCGGGCAGGCGCAGGCACAAGGGGGCGGATCATCCATAATACAGTCCCATTGCTTGTCGAGCAACGCATATACATTCATCGTCTTTCCTCCGTAAAATAGCATCTCCCCTCCGGGCAAACTGATTCAGCTTACCGAGGCGGAGGGGAGTGCTGCTTACTTTATGAACAAGTTGTTTGTTTATACGGGATTGGCTTTAATTTCATCCATCGTTTCGTAGAAGTCTCCGCCAAGATAGTATTTTTCCATCGGCTGTTCTTTGCCTGCCGCTTTGGCATCCAGCGCTGCTTTCACTTTTTCCGGTGTTGCCGGTAAAGTGGGGATACGTATGCCCGCAGCGTTGTAGATGGCGTTGATAACGGCGACGTGTGCCGAGGTCTGGAATACTTCCGATGCACCGCCGGCGCCGTACGGGCCGCCCGGGCGTTCGGTCTGGTTGTATTCAATCGTGAATTCCTCACCGTCCGGAATCATATCGATGTAGGTAAAGCCTGCACCGGCCATCGTCTCATGTTTCTTCAAGTCAGAGTAGTCTTCGCTGAGTGCGAAACCGATACTGTGTTCCATACCGCCGTAAGCCTGACCGTCGAGGGAGAGATAGTTCGTCACCGTGCCGACGTCGGCAACGCAGTGCATCGCCAGCACTGTTACTTTGCCGGTCGCCACATCGACTTCAACCTCTGTTACATAGGCGCCCCAAGTCTGGTCTGAACTTGGGTATTTGCTTACCTGGCTCGTGTTCGGGTCCGGCTCAGCCGTTTCATCCGCGTTGTCGAATACGCCGATGTATTTGGTCGGAATATTTTCCTGAACCATCTCGTCGTAGGTGCGGTAAGTACCGTCGGCCTTGCGCATCGCGTTCATAAGCTTTTCACAGCCGTCGATGATCGCGCGGCCCGCCATGTAGTTTGAGCGGCTGCCGCCGGCAACGCCTGTCGGCGGACAGGTGCCCGTGTCGTTCATAACGAGATGAATCTGTTCGGGTTTTAAGCCGAGCGGACGCAGGGCTTCGTAAGCAAAGATCATCGAGCCGGCGTCTGCACCCTGGCCGATGTCTTCCCACGTGTTGTAGTTTGTTACAGAGCCGTCCGGGTTTAGCTCAATCGCCACTTCGGCATGGTCGTTTGCGCTGCCGACGATATAGGAGCCGCAGGCAACGCCGACGCCGCGCAGTTTTTCGGGCGTCGATTCTTTCTTTGCCCGCTTGAGAAGTTCCTGATATTTCGGGCGCAGCTTATCTAAAATACCGGGTACGGGGTAAACTTTGAAAGGATGGCCCCAGTTGTCGGTATCGCCTTCGCGGAAAGCGTTGATATAGCGGAATTCAAACGGATCCATCCCGACTTTTTCAGCCAGCATATCCATGAGTTGTTCCGATGTCGTATAAATTTGTGGTCCGCCGTAACCGCGGTAAGCTGTCGAGAAGCCGAAGTTGGAATAAGCCCCTTTCGACAGCCCCATCACATTTGGGATGTAGTATGGGCAGCCGTAAAAACGCAGGCCGGCATCCAGAAGGCCGGTAGCCAGCTCGGAGTAGGCGCCTTTATCGAAAACGATCTCGACTTCTCCGGCGGTCAGTTTGCCGTTTTCATCGCAGGCAAGGAGGCCGTTTGCATAAGACGGGGCACGTTTGCCCGTGAAGTGCTGATGTTCCGCATAGCTCATCGTCAGCGATACGGGACGGCCGTCGACGGCCAGTGCGGCTACGCCGATCAGTGCGCC
>CALGIV010000258.1 GCA_937914785.1 uncultured Eubacteriaceae bacterium
AGCACCTGCCTTACAAGCAGGGGGTCATAGGTTCGAGCCCTATTGCGCCCACCATAAAGAACAGAAATCCGAATTTGGCCTTTGCAGGCCAATACCTCGGATTTGTTTTTTGTTGTCGGAGTAGTAATTTCGCAGAGTTTTTCCATCTATAAACAATGGTTTACAAAATATGCAGCTTTTCATTAGAGCGTGCAAAGTCCTTGTAGGAAGAAAAGAGTTTGTTAAAAAAACGGCAGATAACAACATATAGTGTGATTTCTATTTTGCTTACTTATTACGATAAAACAGGTTGAATATTGATGCAAGGCAGATTTTTGTGTTATACTCATAAAACCAAATGATAAAAGATGTTTTGTGATATTGGCTGAGGATTAAATTTGTACTGGGAGATGGAAAAATGTTTGAATCGAGATGTGGGATAAAGTGTGATTCGTGTACAGGAAAAGAAGAAGCCAAATGCACGGGTTGCACGAATATGGAAAAACCCTTTTGGGGCGGTGAATGTGGAGTAAAGTCCTGTTGTGAAACTAAACAGTTGGATCACTGCGGCATATGTTCTGACTTTCCCTGTGAAATGGTGGCGACTATGGGCAAAGAGCAGGGATATGATTCGGCGCCCAGACTGGATAATCTACAAAAATGGACCAAAGGTTAAAAGGGTACAAAAGTAAATTTATTTCATCCATCAAAAGAGTAAAAAACCCGGACACTGTTCTAAGCAAAACAGTGTCCGGGTTATTTTTATTATGAAGCAGTTGGATTGTAAGCAGGTGTTTCTGCGTTATGCCGAGATCATTTTAACGGCTGAAGCGCGCTGGAAGTGGCGCCCGTTTGAGAGTGCGGTGATAAAAAGATCGGTAAATTCTTTCATGTCCTTCATAGTTTCATCGGTGACAACGCCTTCTTTTGCCGGTAGATCAGCATTGGCTACCGCGGCTTTTTCGATATCTGTGACAGACAGCATTTCGACAGCTTCTCCGCTTAAACCGACGGTTTTGTAATGCTTGTACGTCTCGTTGATAAAATGCTGAACGTCGGCTGATTGCTTCAAAACTTCCAAATGATTGCCGCCGGGCACGTAGATGGCATCGTAGAGGACCGAAGCGGTTATCGCATAGGCTTGCGTGCAGTCGATAGTGGTGTTATCGGATGCCGTAACAGGCCCTAAGCGACGGGAAACCACATCGAAACAAGCGCCCGCTGTCATCAGGGCAGATGTGAGGGCGTCAAATTGTGGTTTATCAAAGCCATTTTCGACAATGATGGCAACTTTTCGGGTTTTCGGACTTTTTACGGTATTGGCCATACTGAGAGCCGGCGATGTCGATACTTTGGTATTTTTTACTGCTTTTGACGGCGGGGCAGCGCCCAGCGCATCGGCAACTTGTTTGGCGAGTTCATGATCGATATTATTTAACATCGTAACGAGTGTTTGGTGCGTATTTTTATTCTTGCATTTACCAAGTTCAAAGCTGAAAGCATCTGCAATATGCTTTTTCTCGTAATCGGTCATGCTGTGCCAAAACATAGACGGCTGCGTATAAAAGTCTTTAAAACTCTCGCTTCGCGCTCTGATAATATGACCGTCAATCTTTTGCTCGTAATGTTCAAAAGGACTTTCGTTTGGCGTAGCGGGATGCGGTTCGTTGTTATTCAGTGCGTTGGGCGAATAGCTTGTCTGCCCTTTGTCGATAGTCATTCTGTGCAGGCCGTCTCTTTGATTATTGTTTACTTTGTTCAGTGGTTTGTTGATCGGGATCTGCTGAAAATTTGGCCCGCCCAATCTGGAAAGCTGGGTGTCGAGATAAGAAAACAGCCTTCCCTGGAGCAGCGGGTCGTTTGTAAAGTCGATCCCGGGGACAATGTTGGCAGGGCAGAAAGCGACCTGTTCGGTCTCGGCGAAGTAATTGGTCACGTTTTGATCGAGTGTCATTTTACCCACCTTTTGAACAGGAATGATCTCCTCGGGCCATAACTTCGTGCTGTCGAGAATATCGAAATCAAATTTGAATTCATCCTCAGAGTCTAAGACTTGTATGCCCAGTTCCCATTCGGCCGGATTTCCTTTTTCGATGTTTTCCCAAAGGTCGCGCCGGTTGAAATCCGGATCTTTGCCGGCGATTTTCTGAGCTTCGTCCCACACGAGTGAGTGCACGCCGAGGAGCGGTTTCCAATGAAATTTAACGAATTTGCTCTCTCCTTGGTCGTTGACAAATCGGAATGTGTGGATGCCGAAGCCTTCCATCATACGATAGCTTTGCGGGATTGCCCGGTCAGACATCAGCCATATGACGTTGTGCATCGTC
>CALGIV010000259.1 GCA_937914785.1 uncultured Eubacteriaceae bacterium
CGATATGGCAAAAAACAAAAAACGCATTTCAAAAATGCGTTTTAATAACACTCTGTAATAATTCTACACCATAACAGGCCTCTTTTCTCACCGTAACGATCTCAGGCAGGCTTTCATCACCTCTGCCAACTGCGCTTCCCGCATCCTCAAACGATTGTCGATACATTCCTTTTCCTCTTCTCCATTTTCTCCAAATACTTGCCGATATATTGTAAACGATATTATCACATAAAATATTACTGTTTCAACAAAAAAACGTTTTTTTATGCATAATTTTTATTTATTCTCCGTTATTTTCAATAAAAATTCATTCTTAATGCTTTTTTAACAAAAGAACCGACGCCAATGCCATCGGTTCTTTTGTTGGTTTTTATTCCGCTATATCAATGCAGGGTGGGTTCCATCTATCAACGTAATAAGCGTCAAAGCTTTGATGAGCTCGCCTTTCATCGCACTTGATTGAACAGTGTCGTTGCCATTGCCGTACCCCTGCGTCATCTGCGTCATCCGCATTCATTCAATGCACAGTTCCTGTAAAGCGAATGAGTTCAGCCGTTATTCAGATGGATTTTCAGCTTTTTCAACAATTTCATTTTTGTGTACCTCATATATTTTACTCAACGCTAAAATCAGAGAAATCATATTCAATGTCACGATAATTGCTACTGTATAATCTGCGATCAACAACAGCTCCCAAATGGAGGTTTGTGAAATAAACGAGATTGCCAGGAATGTTTGCAGGAAGCGAAGCAAGTACGCAATCGGCCCTGCCAATACACTTAAAAGAATACTGCTTTTAAAATTTTTCATATGATACCTCCTGCTCATCTATAGCTCAAAATAAATTAAAATACTCTTTCGCCTGATGTTATACTATTATAACCATATTGTAATCATTTACATTATAGCATACTAAAACGCCACTCACAATACAAACTTGATTCTTCGCTGAAATTAAAAAAGAACCGACGCTAATATCGTCGGTTCCATTTTTGTTTTTTATTCCGCTGCGTCAGCTGCTTCTTCAAGCTCATAGTAACGGATACGTCCTTTTTTATCCCGTTTTCCATATCTTTCCTGAATCACGCGTATCACTTCGCCGAAACGCTGAAAGTGTACGATCTCACGTTCCCGCAGATACCGCAGTGTTTCTTTCAAAACCGGGTCATCTGTCATTTTAACCAGGTTTTCATACGTCGCCTTAGCCCGTTGCTCGCTGGCCATATCCTGATACAAATCCACTTCCGGATTGCCGGTTGCAACCACATACTTTGCATCCCATGGCACGGAAGCTGTATCGACGTAAAACGGATTACATCCATGCTCGACGTAATAAGCATCAAAGCCGTTTTCGATGAGTTCGTCTTTCGTTGCGCCGCAGATCAACTGATTGAACAGCGTCGCGACCATCTCCATATGAGCCATTTCTTCTGTGCCCACATCCGTCAATATCGCTCTTCCTTCATCATACGGCATCGAATAGCGCTGGTTCAAATATTGCATAGACGCACTGCTTTCCCCATTCGGACCGCCGTATTGCGTTAGAATATTACGCGCCATCCGCACATCTTTATACCCTGCTTTCGCAGGATACTGTAACATTTTTTGATAAACCCACATACGTTAACACCTCTCTCCCGCGCATTTTACCCAAGGCCAACCACCGTCAATGTATGTCCATCTGCACTCACTTGCACCGTAATTTGTCAGCGGTGTATTGAATTTTGCTTCGTAAGCAGCAATCATTTCTTTCAGCATAGAAGAATAATAATTATGCTTATTCAATATACATACATCGTCCGGATTGACATCCAGATACAGAGCCGTCTCGAGCGCCATAAACTGGCATTCTGCAATGCGCTGCATCATTTTTTCCTGTTCCGTACAATCCGGTTTGCAGGGAATCTCAGGCTTTGGTTTTATCGGCTTCCATGGAATTTCCGGTTTCCACGGAATTTCCGGCTTTAAGTTTTTATCAGGTTTCTTTTCGGGCTGTCTTACAGGGCGCTCCGGCACCTTAATCGGAATCTCCGGTTTTCTTACGAATTCCCGCTCAGGCATTAATTCCCGCATAACATTATAATCAGTCGTATCTTCTATAAAGGACATAATACCTGGCCCCCTTTCACATTGCTGCTGTAGGGTGAATACAGCACCGGAAAGGCCGTGCCTTTCTGAAGTGCCTCTTTTTCACTGTACATCCTCGTATCATACTGAAAAGGCACATAAGCATCCCCATGCCTGGCATACTCCGGCATAAATGCAATATCCGGTTTATACACGCACTCTGTCGGCGGACAAGGCGGACAGGGCGGGCATGACGGACAAGGATACTTCCCATCATCTTTATACATAGTTATCAAATCCCTTCCTTAAAACCTATTTGGATCAGTGTAACAAATTTGCATCAACGATCAAGTAAGATATTCAAATAGGTCTCGCTTTATCATATTCGCAATTTCTTGTCCCAGTGAAGGGCTTTCGCTGTAAAAAGAATTTTAAAGAACAAAGCTATAATTTTGGTGGGGAATTAATATACTGTATTATGCAAAAATAAGACTTTTTCGCCATAAATTACCTTGCACTTTGGCAAATATATGTTATTATATAAAATTGATGAAGAACAGAACGGAGGCATAATGAGCACACAAAAGAAAAAATCCTCCTTTTTAAAGGGCGCTGCGATCCTTGCAGTCGGCAGCATTTTTGCTCGTTTTCTGGGAATCTTCTTTAAAGTGCCGTTAATTCGGCTCTTTGATGACTATACAATTGGACTTTATGGATATCCTTATCCTATATATTCTTTTTTAACCTCACTTTCCGTCATCGGCCTGCCATTGGCAGTCTCAAAAATGACGAGTGAGCGCGTTAGTATGGGCGATTATGCCTCTGCTGAAAAGATTTTTAAAGTATCCCGCAGTGCACTGACCATATTAGGCGCTTTTGGCACCTTTTTAATGATCGTGCTGGCGAATCCGATGATCAAACTATTCGGCTGGGAAGCAGAGACGTATTATTCTATTCTGGGTCTTTCGCTTACCCCGCTTTTCGTCTCGTTTATGGCGGCTTACCGCGGCTACTTCCAGGGCCTTCAAATGATGACACCGACCTCGCTTTCACAGATTGTGGAGTCTGTCATCCGCGTCGTCGTCGGGCTTTCTTTAGCCTATATGCTCTATCCGGCCGTTGGCGCTGCCGACAGGATTGCCCAGGGCAAAGCCGCAGGCGGTGCAAGCTTCGGTGCTGCGGCAGGCGCTTTTGCAGGCAGCCTGTTGATGGTTGTTTTATACGCCTGGTATCGCAAAAACCGCAAAGTGCCGACGCGCACGGCACAAACTCAGCGCACGCTGAGTTCAAAGGCTATTATCCGAACCTTGATACGCATCGCAATTCCCGCATCACTGTCGTCCATCGTCGTATCACTGATGAATATGATCAACTCCGTGACCGTTTCGACCTGCCTGCAACGTGCCGGTTATACCTCTGAACAGGCAACCGAAATGTGGGGGCTGCTGTCCGGCGGAACGCAAACGCTGGTAAACGTTCCGCTATTGCTGGGCGTAGCGATATCTGCCGCACTGGTGCCGGCGATCAGCGCCGCCGTAGCGCGAAAAGATGCGCGCGACATCAGGGAAAAGACGGCGGAAGCCGTACGGGCTTCTATGATTGTATCCATCCCCTGCGCTGTCGGACTGTCAATCCTGGCCGCCCCTATCCTGACACTGCTGTTTAATGATTCTGCCGGCTACACGCTGTTACAGACTTTGGCTTTCAGTTGTATCACAACGATTTTACTGACATCCTGTCAAGCTGTCTTACAGGGGCTTGGAAAAATGACCTTACCGGTAATCAACCTGGGGATCGGGGCAGTTGTCAAGATCGTCTTAAATCTTATACTGATTCCCACAAAGACATTTAACATCCAGGGCGCAGTTATCGCAACACTGATTGCGGACGTCGTAATCGTCGTTTTAAATTACCGCGCGATAAAAAAATATACAAAATTTAAGACAAATATTGTAAATATGTATATAAAACCGATTCTATGCAGTATAATAATGGGAGCTGCAGCATTGTTTTCCTATGTTTTCCTCGTAGACCTGCTGGGCAACAGCATTGCCACTATCGCGGCAATCGCCATAGGCGGCATTCTCTACCTGATCACGATGATCATCTGCGGCGGCATCGAAAAATCAGAAGTGCGCGCAGTACTGAAACGGAAGTAGAGACGATGGGCAGATTAACGATTGCCGGTATGGGGACGGCGTCTTCCGACCATATGACAAAGAAAGCCATCGATTGCATTCGACAGGCAGACGAAGTCTATTTGCGCACGATCATTCACCGCAGTGCCGAGGACATCAAACAGCAGCGAGAAGATTTACAAAGCTTTGATGCTCTATATGAATCATCCGCTAACTTCGATATGGTATATGAAGCTATCGCAGATGAGCTCATAGACAAAGCAAAGGCGGACAGGCATATCTTATATCTCGTGCCGGGAAGCCCTTCCTTTGCGGAAGCTTCCGTTAAGCAAATCCTTGCCCGGGCTGCCGGCAGCGATATCGATATCGAAGTCTTGCCGTCTGTCAGTTTTGTCGATGCGATCTTGTCCTCAATGACCTATGACGGCGCAGACGGCTTTAAACTGATTGATGCGTTAAAATTAAAAGTTGAAGATTTAGACAAAAATTGCGTTATTTTGCTATGTCAGATATATGATAATTTGATCGCGGCGGAAGTAAAACTTATCCTTATGGAATACTACGCTGCCGACAAACCGATTTACGTCATTCAACATGCAGGCGAACAAGACGCTGTGATCCTGTCGACTGCTTTATATAAAATGGACCGCAAAATTCAATATGACCATATGACCAGCATTTTTATTCCCGCAGACACCGCTTACGACAACACACGAGACTTTCAAACTCTGCTGGAGATTATGGACAAGCTGCGCGCTGAGGACGGCTGCGACTGGGACAAGGCCCAAACGCATGATAGCCTGAAGCGTTACCTGATTGAAGAGAGCTACGAAGTCCTTGATGCTATTGAAGCGAAAGACAGCACGCAGGTGTGCGAAGAACTCGGTGACGTGCTGCTGCAAATCGTCTTTCACGCACAAATTGCTGCGGAAGATGAACAATTTGACATACGCGACGTCATTCAGGCCATCAACACGAAGATGCTGAACCGTCATCCGCATGTTTTTAAAAACCGACAGATGTTGCCCAGCGATGACGTTCAAATAGAATGGGAACAAATCAAACGTAAAGAAAAGGGCTATCAAGGCTTATCAAAAAGTTTGCACGACGTTCCAAAACACTTGCCCGCTCTGCTGCGGGCAGACAGAGTACAGGACAAAGCAAAAAAATTTGCGTTTGATTTTGAGAATATTAGCCAAATTTGTGGTAAAATAGAAGAAGAATTAAAAGAGTTTACCGATGCGTTAGCGCAAAACGATCATAAACAAGCGGCAGACGAACTTGGGGATCTGTTGTTCTCGATAGTGAATATGTCACGGTTTCTTGGAATCAATAGCGAAGACGCATTGAATAAATCCACCCAAAAGTTTATCGGCAGAATTACTAAGATGGAAGATATGGCTTTTAAAGAAGGAAGCAGTTTATCCGAAATGAATTTGAATATGCTGAACGACTATTGGGAAAAAGTAAAAAATAAGGAGAATACAAAAGAATGAAGAAAAAAGAACTAATCAGTGCCATTGCGGAAGACGCGGGTGTAAAAAAGGTTGAAGCAGAAAAAATGCTGGATGCTTTAGTAAATGTAGTCGCATCAGAGTTAGGCAAAGGAGAAAAGCTCACCATTCCTTCATTGGGAACATTCCAAATAAAAGAAAGAAAAGAAAAAGAAGGCCGCAATCCGCAAACCGGCGAAAAGATGATCATTCCGGCTGGCAAATCTCCTTCTTTCAAAGTAGCAAAATACTTAAAAGATGCAGTGAAATAATTCGATAAAACAAATAAACCCTGATGTAATATCAGGGTTTTATATTGTCTTTTGTTTCTCGACATACTGCAAACACATATTCTTATACCAGATTATCGCTATCCAACAACCCCAGTGCCGTTGCAATCCTGATCGCATCCGCACGATTGACTGCACTCAATTTGTTGTAAATATTTTTAATGTTGCTTTTTATCGTATTCACCGACACATTCACCTCTTCTGCAATTTCTTCTCGTGTAAACCCCTGTGAAAGGCCATATAAGATTTCTATTTCCCGCTTTGTCAGTTTAATATTAAATTCTGCAGATTTTAAATTTCTTTTCGCATATTCTTTCATCATTGCAGACAATCTTTTCGAATAAGCAGACGACTTCTGATAAATATCATCCAGCCATACCTCATTAAAACCATATTGTGGATTTTGTCGTGCCACTTCTACCAATGCACACATATGTTTAGCACCCTCGATAAATGGCGCAATAATTCCGTTATGATAAGAAAGCTCATAAGCCTGCCACAATGTCTCCATTGCTTTTTTTTCATCCTTAAGCTCAAGATAACCGATCGCTTTCATCACGATAAAATTTAACATACCAATCCACCACCCGCGAAAAGCAAACCATTTTTCTTCCCATGAAATCAGATCCAGCAATTCAAAATAATTCTCGCTGCGAATCAGATAACGCGCATAAATAAGTTTGTCTCTGCCCAACATAATTGGCGGACGATCGCGCTCTGCAAGGCGGGGAGACAGGATCCAAGGGGATATTTTGTTCAAGTCCCCCATCTTTACTTGAAACCAACTTTGTACACAATCGCGCAAATCGTATAATTCTACACGATCTTTTTCATTAATATAATCGACAATCTGATAAACCTGGCTGACAATCTCATCATAATCGCCGTACATAAAAGCAACATTTGCTAAAATAAACCGCGCATTGCATACAATATCATACTGATTTTTTTCCTGCGCTTTATAAATCGCCTGAAATGCTTCTTCTTTTGCTTTCGCCATATCGTAAGTATGATAGGCCGCCTCGGCAAAAAAGAGATGTTCCAGGCCGTATCCGCTTCCATGCAACACTTGATCGACATATGGCATCGCCTCTTCAATCGCACACATCATTTCTTCCAATGCCCCAGGCTGCGTATTACTTAAAATCAGCATATCGTAGTTTTGAACGAACATCATATCTTCTTTTTTCAGCCGGCTGCCTTCCGGCAGAAATTTATTGGCCTTTTTATAATACTCAACAAATTGCGTCGTACTTTCCATAATACTAATCGCAGCCAGTGTAATATAAACCTCACCCAAAAGCACTTCTATTTCCTTATCTTGTTTATGCTCCAGCCTTTTCAAGAGTTTTTTTTCCAATTCCTCCAACGATATCGCTGCTTCGTCAATTTCCATATTGTTTAATTTAATGGTCGCTTTCAAATATTCCGTCACCGGATTTTCTTCAAGCACTTTCTGAGGAAACAGCTCAATATGTTGCAAAAAATATTCTGCAAGCTCTTTATCCATACCACTGCTGTTGTAACTGCAGATAATTTCAAGTATTTCAACATACTTTCCGCATCGGTTGTAATGTTCAATTGCCTCCCAGATTTGGTTGTGTTTTAAATAATAATCTCCTGCAATTGCATGGACCTTTTCAATTTCCTCTTCGTTTAGCAAATCTTGCTTATTGATCAAAAAAGCACGATACATGTTTTGAAATCTAAGCGACCTGCTGGCCTGATCATAAGCAACAAACATATTTGTTTTCAGCGCTGTTAAAACATCCGCCGAATCTCCTTCATCAATATAATGAATAATGTCAATCGAAAAATCCTGTAATATGGAAAGTTTAATAAAAATCCGTCGAACCATTTCATTGTAGTTTAAAAAATAATCACGTTCAAACATTTGATTGACAATTTCTAAATCAATGCTCAACGGATCTGCAATAATAGAATCATGAATTCCAGGTTGCTGCGCTAATAAACAGACTGCCAGCGGCCAACCTTCCGTACACTCCTCTAAAACTTTTAAAGCTTCCTTCGTAAGATCGATATGATTCAATGCGAAAAAATCATAAATTTCCTGCTTTGTAAACCGTAGTTGTGCCATATCGATTTGATATGCTTCACTTCGGCATAAGCGAAGAATGTCTCCATCTATTTTTACATCACTGATCAAAATTAAACAAAAATTTTCTAAGTTAGCCTCTACGAGATATTCAAAAAAATGCAAAACCTCGCTGTCGTAAATGTTATCATATCCATCCACGACAAAAATTACCTGCTGACCTTTATATACCTCAGAAGAAAAATTTCTCAATAAAATATCATATTCTTCAAGAGTATTAGGAATTTCTATTTCGACAAGTTCATCGGCAAATTCCGGCAATTCTGCACGTGCTGCCATAATAAAATCATACCAAAAACGAGGTGCAATATTATCAAGTTTACTCAGGCGCATCCATATCAGTCTCTTGTCAATATTGTTGACATAAGCTGCTACGGCTTGGGTCTTGCCATACCCCGCACCCGCAACGACGGTAACTAAAGAATGCTTGACAGCTTCATCAAGCAACGCATAAATACGGGGCCTGTCTAAAAGGCCTTCTTTAATTGGAAGACCGCGTTTATTCTCCTTCATCGTTACCCTCTGGCGCCTTTTATTTATTGCAAATCGCTTTCTGAATACGTGATAAGACCTTTTGATGATGCAATGCGAATCGCATCGGCGCGGTTGATAGCGCCAAGTTTATTGTAAATATTGCGAATATAGCTTTTTACTGTATTGACACTCACACTCTGAAATCCTGCAATCTCTTCGCGTGTCAATCCTTGCGAAAGACAATGCAGTACTTCTGTCTCGCGCTTTGAAAGCTTTATACTGCCATAGTCTGTTCGCTGATCTCTCTTTGAATATTCCCGAACCATCGCAGCAAGCTTTTTCGTATACGTAGATGACTTCTGGTAAACTTTATCCAGCCATGCACTATCAAATAAGTATTCCGTACCTCTCCGCGCCGCCTCAATTAATGAACGCATATGTTTATGCCCTTCGATGAAAGGAGTGATAATATCATTCTTATAGGTCATCTCGTACGCTCGGTGTAACTCTCTCAACGCCCGGGGCTCTTCTCCGATCCTGAGGTAACAAATTGCCTTGATTACTAAACTTCTGACGCGATCAATCCACATCCCGCGTTTTAAATACATTTTATCCAACTGTTCACAGTACGCCAAAAGCTCATAATATTTTCCCTTATACAGCAAATAATTGGCATATTCAATACTATCGCGTCCCCGGCTGATTGGCGCGCGGTCATCCGCCCCATCGACAAATGCCCAAGATACAATTTGTTCCGAGTCTTCCATATTGATGAAAAACCAGTTTATGGCACAGTCGCGGACATCAAACAATTCGACAATATTTTGCGTATTAACATAAGTTGTGATTTCATCAACCTGATGCTTTGCCTGCCGATAATCCCCGCTTATTAAAGCAATCTTTGCCTGTAGAAATTTCGCGCTGCAGACAATGTCATATTGATCGTTTTCGCTTGCACGCTTAATAGCGATATCAGCCATCTCATTTGCTTTTTTAAGGTGATATGTCTGATAAGCAGCTTCTGCCGAAAACAAATATGCCAAACCACGCCCGGCGCCATTCATAGATTTCTCCATATATGGCACCACACGATGCATCTCTTCTTCCATCGCTTCTAATGCACCCGCTTCCTGACTGGCAAGAAACAACGCATCGCTATTACAACTGACCATCATATTTTTGCCTTTCAGGCTACTGCCGTTCGGCATACACTCGCTGGCCTTTCGATAATAGTCGGCAAAGCCATGTGTATTACGCAACATACAAACCGCCCCCAGAGAAGTGTACACCTCACCTAAGAGTTCCTTAAATTCTTCTCTGCCCTCGAGTCTCTGCTCAAGGTTTTTCAATAAGTTATAACTATTATCTATTTCCATATTATTTAGATAAAAGCTGGCTTTGATGTAATCTGCAAGAGGATTTTTTTGACAATAAGATTCCGGTAATCGATCTAAATATCCAATAAAGAAATTTGTCAGTTCTTCACCAAAATATGTTCCGCTGAAACTTAAAATTTCTCGAAACATCTGATCATACTCTTTACACGCATCAAAACAAAAGATGGCTTCCAACGTTTGCTTATTTTTACTGTAGCAGGGTCCTGCAATCCGGTATGTCTGCAAAATTTCTTCTTCACTCAACAAAAACTGCATTTCATTTAAAAAATTTTGATACATTTTTTGAAAAAAATAAAAATTTTCCGCGGAATCGTAACTGATAAACATGTGTCGCTTTACTGCTTCTAAAATAAAATCAGCTTCTTTTTCGAATAATTGTTTGATCATTTCGGCTGAAAACCCCTGTAATAAAGACAGGCGCAGCAATGCTTTTTTTATTGTCTCTTCATACTTTTGAAAATACGCGCTTTCAAACAGCTGATTAATTGTTGAAACACCAATATTGATGCCATCTTGCTCATAATGCTTGTTTTCCTTAATCCCTTGCGCAATCAAATTCACTGCCAGCGGCCAGCCTTCCGTATAACGGTACAGAGCGGCCGTTTTTTCTTTCGTAAGGCTAAGCTTTATCTGTGCCAGATAGGCCTCTGTTTCCTCAGGTGTAAACTTTAACTCCTCTGCCGTAATCGCATAAGCGTACGAGTCAAAAACTTCCAAATGCTCTTTTGTACTACTGTTGATAATAATACTCAGCTCATCAACCTCTGCCTTTACAAGGCGAGATACAAAACGAATAATATCGCTGTCATAGATATTGTTAAAATCATCTAACACAATAATCATTGGTTCTTGATTGATATATATTGCTTTTGTAAAAATACGCAAAAAAGAATCGAATTTTGACATCGAACTTGGAAATTCCAAAGACATCAAAATTTCGGCTAAATTTTCATATACTTCACAAACAGCCCGTACAAAACTACGCCAAAAACGCGGCGCAAAATTGTCCAGTCGGCTCAATTGAAACCAGACCCACTTTCCTTCAAAACTATGTAGGGTGTGCATAACAGTGCTTGTCTTTGCATAGCCTGCACCAGCTACGACGGTAGTGACCGGTTTTTTCATCGCCTCGTTTAACAGGGTATCAAGACGAGGCCTGTACAACAAGCCCTCTTTTACCGGGTAATGCCGGCTCACAGACATCCCACTTCAACTCCTTCGTGTCTAAGCAAAGAAATTAGTATTATTATTTCATATTTTCAGTATTTTGTCGATATATAAATTCAAGCTCGAAAAGGACATATGCCCATTATCTGATCGTTCTGATTCTTTCTTCTTTGTTTCCGTTAAATATATAACTACCGGCAACCAGCACATCCGCGCCGGCGCCCTTAGCCAAGCGGGCCGTAAGCGCATCAATGCCGCCATCAACCTGAACGAGAATCTCCCGACGGCCGATCAATTCTTTCACCTGTGCGATCCGCGCCGTAGAATCCGGTATATATTGTTGACCGCCAAACCCCGGATGAACACTCATCACCAGCACCATATCGATATAATCAAGATACTTTTCAAGAGCGTTGACACACGTATCCGGCTTTAAGCTGACTGCCGCCTTGATACCGTGCTGGCGAATTTTTTTCAAACAGTCGATTTTATCGCCCTTCGCCTCGTGGTGAATGGTGATTACAGCCGGCCTGCTGTGTGCAAACTTGTCCACATAATCCAGTGGATACTCGATCATCAAATGGATATCGAGCGGCAACGCGCTATGACTTGCAAAGTTCAAAATCTGATCGGGTCCGAATGTAATGTTCGGCACAAAGTGCCCATCCATCACATCGAGATGGACCCAATCGGCTCCTGCCTGTTTTAACTCTTCAAGTTCCTGCTTGACAATACCAAAATCAGCGCTTAACAGCGACGGCGATATCAGTGCCATATCCCTACTCCAGAATATAAATTTGCAGGCTCTTCCTGCCGAAACGCAATGCCTCGCTGTGAGAATCGAAATATACATCAATCCGGTTGCCTTGGATGGCCCCACCGCGGTCTTGTACGGTAAAGTAGCCGCCGTTCGGATAATGGCTCAAAGCCGGGATATAAACCCTTGTACCAAACGGAATATGCGAGGGGGCTGCAACCGTGACGTATTGCGTCGCGCGCGCACCATTTGCCGTATATCCGCTGCTGTACGCCCCGCAACAGATAGAACACGGACAATAAGCCGTCATACTCGCTACATAGGAAGATGCGTAAATCGCTTCCCCGCTATAAGTGCTGACGACGGGCCGTTTCTTTGTTCCGACTTCAACAACCTTGTTTTGCGGCGCTTCGATCAACTCGCTGATGAGCTCTTCCTTCGAGACGACCTCACCGTTTTGGTACGTCGTCACAACTGTCGCAAGGGCACGTCCAGCCTTGCCTTCCTGCACAACTTCTTCATAATCTGTATATTCGTTATCGTTTTTTACCGTCTCCGTCTCAAAAGAAAGGTCGATATACTGCACTTCCTCCACGATATCCAGCGTCGTTACCTGAATGGTATTCGTCTCGTAATCGATATCCATCAAGTCCCCGTCACTCATATAAAGTCCGGCCTGCCGAACGGCCATCTCGCCATTTAACGGCGTTGAGACGTTATAGGTATTATTTTCATATTGCACGGTCATATCCGTCGGTTTAAAAATGTAGACTGCTGTACTGGATTCCAGCTTGCTGTCGAGTGACGGAGAGACGAAATCGTTATAGTCAATTTCAACTTTTGACTTACGCAATACATCTTCCACACTGTTAAACGATGCGGCATAAACCGTTTTTTCACATGCGCCGTCAATATAAATGTCTACTTTTTTCTGCGCGTTCGTAAAACCAACGACAAAGCAACTGACGATAAAGATCATCGCAACGCCTACAACCTGTTTTGTGTGACGCAGGCAGACGCTTGCCGTCATCTGTAAAGCGCAATTGATTTTTTCCCATATAAATGCTGGAAAATGCATCATATGGCGTTTTAAAATGCTACCACCGTATTTCATTTTCCAGATTTTGTTATTATATCTATGCCAGATAGAACGGTATGTATCATTCAATTTTACATTTGACTCTTTTAAATGAATTTCCATAGACATATTCTATTATTATTTCATCTGTTTGTCAAATATTCCATAGACAATTCCTGTATTTACCATGGTGGCCTGCGCAACGATACGCACATCAATTTGCTTAATTTCTGCGATCTTTTCGGCCACATAACGCACGTATTTAGGTTCGTTTCGCTTCCCTCGGTGTGGCGCCGGCGTCAAATAAGGGCAATCTGTCTCGATGAGCAGCCGCTCAAGCGGAATATAGGACACTACCTCGCGCAGCCTGCCCGCGTTCTGAAATGTCACAGGCCCGGAAATCGACAGATAAAAACCCATATCCAAAAATATTTGCGCGCTCTCCCGGCTGCCGGAAAAACTGTGAATAACGCCTGTTTTTTCATACGGAGATGCCGCTTTAAGAATGTCGATCGTATCCTTCGTCGCTTCACGCATATGTACGCAGATGGGCTTGTCGTGTTGCTGCGCAAGTACAATCTGTCGTGCAAAAACGTCGCGCTGTATATCACGCGGCGAATGGTCGTAGTGATAATCGAGGCCAATTTCCCCGAGTGCAACGCATTTCTCATCAGCGAGCAGTCGTTCTATCGCTTTAAGCGATGCCGTATCGGCAAACCTGGCTTCATGCGGGTGAAACCCTGCACCGAAGCAGACACGCTCATTCCGCCGAGCCAGCTCCTGCGCTTTTAAGGAAGTGGTCAGATCTGAGCCAAAATTGACGATGTAAGCGATGTTGTGCTCGGATAGTTCTGCAATCACTTCATCGCGGTCACCGTCGAACCGCCTATCGTCAAGATGGGCGTGAGAATCTACAAACATCTTATTCCTCCAAGTTATCCAACAACAACGCTTCAACGGCGTCTTTTGCAAGCCCTGTCGTGCCGACAGCCATTTTAACCTGCATCGGACGCCTCGTCATCACGTAAATCTGGTCCGCTACTGCCACCGCCTCAGAAATATCGTGCGTCGTCATAATCACGGTAACGCTGCGGTCTGAAAAATACCGGTTGAAATCCTGAATAATGTCTTCTTTTAAGATACGGTCAAGCCCTTTAAAAGGTTCATCCATAAACAAAATATCCGGCCGATAAACAAATGCCCGCGCGAGTGAGACGCGCTGGCGCATACCGCCGCTGAGCTCTTTGGGATAATGATTTTCATACCCGTTCAATTTCACACTTCGAAGCATCTCTTCCACGCGACCTTCTTTGTCGGCTTCATCCTCGACGACAAACCTGATGTTTTCTTCGACTGTTTTCCACTCGATCAGGCGATCTTCCTGAAACACGTAGGCGACTTTCTTTCCTGCCGTGCCGTAAATCTGCCCTTCATCTGCCTTTTCAAGGCCTGACATAATATTAAACAGCGTCGTCTTCCCCGCACCGGAAGGCGCTAACAGGCAATGAATCTGCCCCTCATCAAAGATCATATCCAACCCGTCGAAAACACAGTGCGGCCCGTAACACTTCTTCAATCCCTTCACCCCGATCATCCCAGTGCCTCCTGCCGTTTTCTTTCCACGAGCTTTTTCACCAGGCCTTCAAATATAAAACTGAGTACGATTACCGTCAGCGTCAAAGCGAACAGCTCCGTCGTCTCCAAGTAGATCTTTGCGTTATACATCCCTGTGCCGATCGCATAATTCGGTTTGCAGATAACCTCTGCGGCGATCATCGACTTCCAGCCGATGCCGACGGCGGCGGCGACAGAGGAATAAATATACCCTCGTAAAGACGGAATATAGATCTCCTTTATCACGCGCCGCTTCGGCACCTTGTAGACAGCACACATGTCCAAAAGTTTTTTATCTGTCTCCCGAATACCCTGCAACACATTTGTCCAGATAATCGGCACACACATCAGAAAACAGACAAAAATGGGGATCGTTGCCGTCTTCATCCACACGAGTGCCAGGATGATAAACGATACGACCGGCGTCGACTTGATCACCGACATCACGGGTTTTAAAAAATTATATACTACATCAAATAGTCCGCTCAACACGCCTAAAACGATGCCGAGCAGAATGGATAAGCCGACACCAGCGATTACGCGTACAATTGAAAACAGGACAGCCTTGTAATAATCCATATGTTTTAACATGCCAAACAGCGTGGCGACAGTCTGTCCCACGCTTGGCAAAATGACGGGTTTGGCAATAATTTTGGCTGCCACTTCCCAAAGCAGCAGCCAAAAGCAAATAAATACTATTTTTTGCAGTTTACTATTTTTGATAGTAAAACGCTTCATCCGGTAGACTTCCTCCTACAGCAGCTGGATTAAACTCAAAGAGTACATCGAAATACTTGTCAAGCGCATCTTTGTTCTCATGCGCGTCCAGATATACAATAGCGCAATTTGGAATTGCAGACTTTGCAATCTCCGCACTGCCAATAATCTCGAGTTCCGCCATTTTTTGCGCCGCTTCATCCTGATTCGTATTGACGTAATTGATACTGCCTTCGTATGCTTTAAGGAACTTTTCCACCGCTTCAGGATTTGCCTTGGCAAATTCTTTGTTCACGATCAGGCAAGTCATTGCCAGCATACTATCCGGCGACAATTCTTCCCAGACTTCTTTTAAATTCAGGGCAACGGTCACTTCTTCGCTCTTTAATGTTACCGTGCTGACAAAGGGTTCCGGCAAGACCGCGATCTGCGCTTCGCCCGCCATCAACAACGTTGCCAGTTCGGAATGCTCGCTGATAAACTCGATTTCGACGTCATCGGCAATTCCTGCTTTATCGAGCAGGTAACGCGTCGCGTATTCCGGCGTAGCACCCTGACCGGAAATATAGATTTTTTGACCGGCAAGATCTTCAATCTTTTGAATGTCTGCGCCGTTTGTCAGAACAAAAAGATTGCCGAGTGTGTTGATAGACGCAGCTTGAATACCCTGCTCCGTTTTGTTGTACAAAATTGCCGCCATATTTGCCGGCACTGTGGCAATCTGCACTTCACCGCTGATCACCTTTGCCGTCAATTCATCCGGTGCCGCGAGCAGCAAATAGTCAACATTCATATTTTCATCAATCACGTGGCCTTCTTCAAGCAATTGCACCATCCCCATCCCCGTCGGCCCTTTTAATGTGCCGACCGTAAACGATACAGGGGTAATCTCTTCGCCGCCTCCGCCGTTATCCGTCTGGCCACAGGCAACAAATGAGACGGCGAGCAATACTACCAGCAAAGCAATACATATTTTTTTCATCATAGTCCTCCTAATCATAGTCCTTTTTAGAAAAGGCTGTTTTTACATATACATCGTTGAGCTTGCCCAACTTACCCGTCAACGCGTTGATCTCGTCATTTGTCCCTACGACGACGAGCGAGACGACGGACACTTTTTCTTTTTCAAAAGGTATTCCCATTCTTCCACGAATAATATCTTTATATTCCGCCACCAACTCGTTAAAACTCTGTTGCGTTGCCTGCGGATCTTCCAAGACTGCCGCAATAATTGCGATTCGTTTCATAACGCCTCCAAAATGAAAGCCCTTCTTGACAGAATCAAAAAGAGCCTCATAAATCGATTTATTCCTTTTGAATCAGGGCAACTTTTTCATCAGAAATGTATATTTTCTTTTCTTAAAGCATTGTAGCACTTCAGCTGTCAAAAGTCAATCTAAACGCTTATTTTACTCTGGTGCCGGCCTCTGCCGGCTTCTCCGGCATCAAAATTGCGAAGCTCTCTTTATCATCGCCGACAGCCATAATCATCGCTTCGCTTTTCATCCCGCGAAATTTTGCCGGTTTCAAATTCGCCACAACCACGATCTGTTTACCTGCCAACTCTGCAGGATCCCTAAAATCTGCAATCCCAGAGACGATCTGCCGCTTCTCCGTGCCCAAATCCACCTGCAGCACCAATAACTTATCCGCATTCGGATGCTTCTCGGCCTTAAGAATCGTCGCAACGCGCATATCGACCTTCGCAAAATCCTCAATCGTAATTTCTGCACTTTTATCGGCTTTTGTCTCTGTTAATTCAAATTTCTTATCCTGTTTTTGTTTCTTCTTCGCAAGCTTTGCCTTTTCTTCCTCGCTGAGCACGCGCGGAAAGAGCGGCTCGGCAGAAGAAACTTTATTTTCCTCGGGATACAGGCCGAATTTCTGGACGCTTTCCCAGCTCATCAGCCGTTCGGTAATATTAAGCTGTTCGCGCATCTTTGCCGCCGCTTCCGGCATTGCCGGCGAAATCAACACAGCGATAAAACGCAGAGATTCAAGCAGGTTATAGAGCACCGTCGCCAGGCGTGCCGTCTGTGCTTCTTCTTTCGCTAAAACCCAGGGCACCGTCTCGTCGATATATTTGTTTGCACGCGCGATAAAACGCCAAATTTCTGCCAACGCATTTGGCAAGTCCAACTTATCGATATAGCTTTCCACTTTACGCGGCAGCGCCATCGCCGCTTCACGCAATTCTTCGTCAAACGCCCCCTCGTCGTGTAAAGAGGGAATAATACCGTCGAAGTACTTTTCCACCATCGCCGTCGTCCTGCTCAGCAAATTACCCAAATCATTGGCCAAATCGGCATTATTGCGCGCGATGAGATTATCCTCGCTGTACAGGCCGTCGGAGCCGTATGGCATTTCACGCAACACGTAGTAACGCAGCACATCGACGCCATATTTATCAGCCAGAACAACCGGATCGACGACGTTCCCTTTTGATTTCGACATCTTGCCGCCCTTGAGCAAAATCCAGCCGTGTCCGTAAATCGTCTTTGGCAGCGGCAGATCCAGCGCCATTAAAATGATCGGCCAGTAAATCGTGTGAAACCGCAGAATATCCTTTCCGATCAAATGAACGTCTGCCGGCCAATACCGCTCCATCAGCTGTTCTTCCTCGTTCAAATACCCCAGTGCCGTAATATAATTCGACAACGCATCCAACCAAACGTAGATCACGTGCTTTTCGTCAAAGTCCAGCTTAATGCCCCAATCGAAAGACGTACGCGTCACGCATAAATCTTCAAGCCCGGGCAGCAGGAAGTTGTTCATCATCTCATTTTTTGCCGCTTCCGGACGGATAAAATCCGGATTTTCGTTAATATGCGCAATCAACCGGTCGGCGTACTTACTCATCTTGAAAAAATACGCTTCTTCCTTGGCTTTATAGACCTCTCTGCCGCAGTCCGGGCATTTGCCGTCTTTCAGTTGCGTCTGCGTCCAATACGCCTCACAGGGCGTGCAGTACCAGCCTTCGTAATAATCCTTATAAATATCACCTTTTTCATACAATTTATCGAATATCTTTTTGACGCTTTCCGTATGAAATTGATCCGTCGTACGGACAAATCGGGAATAATCGATATTCATCAGCTCCCACAACTGATAAATCCCTTCGACGATGCCGTCGATATATTCCTTTGGCGCCTTGCCGGCAGCTTCTGCCGCTTCCTGCAATTTTTGCCCATGTTCGTCCGTACCGGTTAAAAAATACACGTCGTATCCGCAAAGCTTTTTAAATCGCGCAATCGTATCAGCTAATACCGTCGAATACGTATGCCCGATATGCAGCTTTGCGCTGGGATAATAAATCGGCGTCGTAATATAAAAACTTTTCTTTTCCATCTTTACCTCCTTTTTTGCAATAAAAAATCCGTCCCGATTGGGACGGAGTAACCGCGGTACCACCCAAATTAGCTTATGCCTGTTCGCATAAACTCCCTTCATTCTCTAACGTCTTTAACGTCGACGGCTCACTGACGCTCACCGCCGCTGCTTCAAGCCCATCTTCCGCTTAATCAACATGATCCCTTCTCACCTTGCGGGACTCTCTGTACACCTCTTTTAAGCATACTCTGCTCTGCATCGCATTTTTCTTCACTTATAATTAAGTATTATATAAAAAACGAAAAAAAATGCAACCCTTTTAATATTTTATCTCGATATTATCGACAAACACCCACGTCGGTCCGATATAATAGGAATGAAAACCGATGAGTACGTACAAATTGCCCTTCTCGTCCGGCACGGCTGTCATCTGCATCGTAAAACTCTTGTATTCATACATACTGTTATCCCCGCTGCCCTCACGCTGAATATGGCCCAGAGCTTTGACAAACTCACTATCCGCATTATAATAGCCAATCTCAAAATTTGCCTTTAAAATGCCTTCGTGCTCTTCATAAGTCGGCTCCACGTTCATCAGCCCCGCTTTTACCAACACGCTTTGCGAAGGGATTTTACCGAAAATATCTCCGCCTTCTTTGCGCATTTTTGTCGCCAGATCGAACGAAAGCGTAATGTCGTACTCCTTGCCTGCAGAAAGCGAGGCTTCCTTGCCAATATTCTTATACGCATAGACAAACATCTCGTCACCCATATTATAGCCGGACAGCAGCAGCCCACCGCTGTGCAGGTTCGGGATCTCAGCCTGCGTCACGATAATATTATAACCCCACTTCTCGTAATCGACAGGCACATTGTCGATGCCTGCAACAAATCCTTCCTCACCGTTTTCAAAGGTATAGTGCAACGTTCTTTTAAAACTGCATCCACCGAATGCAAACGCTATGACCAAGATCAGGATCACGACACGTTTTAAACGCATTTGTCCCACCTCCCGATTTTATTGTACCGCTGCCGGAATAAAAAAACTGTAGAATCAACCAGCCGAGTACGTCTAAATATATTCAATGAAGGCATCGGCAATGCAGCAAAAGATGATAAAAGAGCGTCGGCTGAAAACAGCCCGACGCGCCATTTGTGCAAAATAATAAGATAATCAAGATTGTTTTTTAAGCAGAACGTTTATGCACACACACAAAATAATGTAAAGAAGCAGAGAGAAGAACAGCGTGCTGATTGCCGGATAGGGCCTAAAGAAAAAGACGCGCGCCAGCAGGTTTCCCACACACGATGCCGGAAGCAGCGCCACCATCCAGATATTGATGCGCCAAAAACGCCTGCGCACTTCCTTCGAATGCAAATCATTTGTTTTAACGATCTCATTTGTTTCGAACAAAACAATGCCACTAACTTGTATGATCGCTCCGATCAGAAGCATCCACAGCCGCTGTATTTCATACCAGCCGACAATCGCTGTCAGCGCGCCGACAATTATCAGCGCTGTACTGATAATATAAACTTTTCGCTGGCCTTTTTCCAGCCCTTCGCATTCTTCATTAATATTAACGATATTTTCTTTCAGTAAATAATCTGTCGATACATTGAAAAACTCGCTGAGTTGAACAATTTTGTCTATTTCCGGCGCCGATTGTTCTGCCTCCCATTTCGAGACTGCCTGGCGCGAAACACCCAGTATTTCCGCCAGCTGCTCCTGTGATAGATTCTGTTTTCTTCTTAAATAATAAATTTTTTCTGATAGCTTCATGGCTTCACCCCTCCTTCGGCATTATCCTACCAAAGAGTCCGGTTGCGCTCAACCAACTTTACCTTGAAGACATGCAACTTCAAGTTGCAATCGACATCATTAATATTAACTAACCTCTTCAGATGGAACATTACAGTTTTCGTATATAAATAAGCTCATTATTAACTCCATTTGCATCCGCAAGAGCATCTTCAATTTCTCCACACAGCGTATAATTAAATTTACTGACAAGGGCTTTTCCAGCATCATTATCCTGTTGAATATGCGCTTCCAGCATACGCAAGCCTTCTTTAGCACTTACTTTATGCAGTATTTCCAACATCGCACCGCCAATACCCTTTTTTAAATATTTCCTGCTGACTGTGACGTTCACGCGCCCAATACCTTGTTTTTTGTTCGTCTTATATTTCAGGATCGTCCCTACGCCAACAACTTTTTTATCATCCAAAGCGACATATGTCGTCACATACGAATTATTAAACAGCGCATTGCGGTATTCATACGGCGATAGAGACGGATTCGCCCGTGTATAATGCACGCTGTGCGCTTCTGTACGCACCGCGTACACGCCGGCATAATCGTACTCATTTGCCCGCCTTAAAATAATGTTCGCCATCTCACACCTCTGATTTTATAAATAGCATTATTATACCGTATAAAAGAGGATTTTTCAATTCACTCATCTGACTTAGCGGCGTTGACTTTTCACAATAACAACTGTACAATAAAAAACAGAGGAGGCGCGTATGCAAGTTCCCAAAGCCGAAGTGCGTAACAGGATTTTAACTGCCGCAAAACAGGAATTCCTGAAAGACGGATTCAGGAATGTTTCTATGCGCCAAATAGCGCGTAAGGCTGCCGTGACACCCGGTAACATTTATTCTTATTTCCCGGGAAAAGATTCTTTGTTCGACGAAGTCGTCCGACCAGTCGTCACAGAACTTCAAATACTGCTGAACATCGATTTGGGAGAGACGCCTCTCGTAACCGTACAAAATATCTCTCAACTGATGGATGCCATCTCAACGTTGTTTTTATCTTATAAAGATGAGTTTCGCATTTTGTTCAACGGC
>CALGIV010000260.1 GCA_937914785.1 uncultured Eubacteriaceae bacterium
GCCGGTATCGTCACGAAGACAGGCCTGACTTATCGTACAAAGGTCTTAATTATCGCTTCCGGCACGTATTTAAAGGGGCGCATCGTCATCGGCGAGACGCATTATTCAAGCGGGCCAAACGGCATTCACGCGGCGATGACGTTATCGGACGATTTGGCGGCATTGGGGTTTACATTGCTGCGGTTAAAGACAGGCACGCCGGCGCGCATCAACAAGCGCAGTGTAAATTTTGAAAAAATGATACGCCAGGACGGCGATGAGAAAATCGAGCCGTTTTCATTTGAAAATGATTTTGAAAGCGCCGAGCAAGTGCCGTGCTATTTGACGTATACCAATGAAGAGACGCATAAAATCATTCGAGACAACTTACACCGCTCGCCGATGTACAGCGGCGTTATTGAAGGCACAGGGACGCGCTATTGCCCGAGTATTGAAGATAAGGTCGTGCGCTTTGCGGATAAAGACCGGCATCAGCTGTTCATTGAACCCGAAGGGCTGGATACAAACGAACTATACGTACAGGGATTGTCGTCTTCTTTACCGGAGGATATACAGGTTGCGATGCTGCACACGATAGCGGGGCTGGAACGCGCGGAGATTATGCGCAGCGCTTATGCGATCGAATACGATGCGATTGAGCCGCATCAGCTGCAGTTGTCGCTCGAGACAAAACGCGTCAAAGGGCTGTTCACCGCCGGCCAGATCAATGGCACTTCCGGTTATGAGGAAGCGGCGGCGCAGGGCCTGCTTGCAGGCATCAACGCGGTGATGTTGCTGGACGGCAAAGAGCCGTTGATCTTATCGCGCAGCGACGGCTACATCGGTGTACTTATCGACGATATCGTAACGAAAGGCACGAAGGAGCCATATCGAATGATGACGTCCCGCGTGGAATATCGGTTATTGCTCCGTCAGGATAACGCCGATCTGCGCCTGACGGAATACGGTTATCGCTACGGGTTGATCTCGGAAGATCGTTATGAAAAGTTTTGTGCGAAAAAAGCAGCGATTGAAGAAGAGATGCAGCGTTTAAAAACGACGAAAGTGCCGCCGGATGAGGCGACAAATGATATATTGGCTGCAACAGGTGCCACGCCGATTACAGAAGGCACGACATTGTTTGAATTGTTCAAGCGGCCGGAAATAACGTATGCAAAAGCGGTCCCGCTGGATAAAGAACGCCCGCAGCTCGACCGGCATGTATGCGAGCAGGTGGAAATACAGATTAAATATGCCGGGTATATTCAAAAGCAGATGGAACAGGTAGCGCGGTTTAAGCGTCTGGAGGAGAAAAAAATAGAGGAAGATATCGATTATGATAAAATCGAACATTTAAGGCTTGAGGCCAGAGAAAAGCTCAACAAAATAAAACCGGTTTCGCTTGGACAGGCTTCACGCATATCCGGTGTATCGCTCGCCGATATTTCCGTTTTGATGATCTATCTCGAAAAGAAGCGTGCACAGGGCGATAAAGGAGAGGTTTAAATGAGACAAATTAATAAGGCGGAGACGATCCCGATAGATTGGATCATCCCGAATAAAAATCAGCCGAGAAAGCATTTTGACGAAAGCAGCCTGCAGGAACTCGCCGATTCCATCGCTAAAGTCGGCATCATTCAGCCGCTGACGGTAAAGGATTTGGGCAACGGACGGTTTGAGCTCGTTGCGGGCGAGCGGCGGTTGCGCGCAGCAAAGCTGGCCGGCCTGGCGCGTGTGCCGTGTATTATCATTGAGGCGAGCGAAGAAGATGCGGCGTTTATTACGATGATTGAAAACATCCAGCGGGAAGATTTGAACTTTATCGAAGAAGCGATGGGGTATCGGCAGTTGCTGGATACATATAATTTGACGCAGGAGCGCCTGTCGAACATCGTCGGCAAGAAACAGTCGACGATTGCCAATAAACTGCGGATTTTGCAACTGGACGATGAGGTGTTGAAGCGATTGCGCGACAACGACCTGACGGAACGCCATGCGCGTGCACTGTTGAAGTTGCCGAGTGAAGAACGCCTGCCGGCAGTCAAGCGCATCGTCAAGCGCGGATTGAATGTGCGTCAGACGGAAGAAATGATTGATGCGATAAACGGTAAGGATACTTTAAATCCGAAAAAGCGTCGTGTGACCAGTTCAATCGACAAGCGCATTTATGTCAATACGATCAAGAAAGCATTTTCCGATATTAAGAAAACCGGCCTGCGCGCGTTGTATGCCGAGCAGGAAGACGGAGAAAACATTACGATTACGATTGTAATTCCAAAAAGCAATAAGGCGTAAAAAAAGCCGACTCACACGAGTCGGTTCTTCTTTATTCTTTTCTATCTATTTTCAGCTTAGTCTGGTTTGCTTTACAGGAAGCCTGTGGTTCCGACGGCGTATTGATGAAGAAAACCGGACCGCCTTTAGACTCCTTAATTTCGATGACATTCCCATTTTTGCATCTCGTGCACTCTTGCATAATTGTACCTCGCCTTTTCGATGTTTATGTTACAGAGTATGCACGAAGAGCGGCATTGGTGCCAGGCTTATACCAAGTCTGTGCTTTCGCTTTCTTTGATACAATTTTTATTGCAGGCCCAATAAGTGTCTTTGGAGTAGGGGCAGAGTTCGTATTCACCACCTTCAATTTTGACACGGTGGCCTTCTACAAGGCTTTGGGCGATGATCTTTCGTGCATTGCCGTAAAGCCGTTGAATAGTTGAGCGCCCGACGGCCATAATAACGGCACATTCGTTCTGGTCAAGGCCTTCAAAATCAATTAGTCGGATGCATTCGTATTCTTCGTAAGACAATACGACGGTAGAGCCTTGGCCGCTACCGCAGATGAAATATTTAAAATCGGGAATCTTGCAGATGCGTTTTCTCTTTTTTGGTCTTGACATAAACATTCCCCCCTCTAAAAAGTAATTATAATATGGTTATATATGGCAATGCAACTATAAAGTGAACGAACTGGCGATAATTGCCGGGTTTTGGCAGATATTTTTTTTCGTGATTTTCCAAAAAGTGATAAATGTCAAATTTTTTTAGTTAGTGACAAATGTTCATAACCATATACCGTATTATACAGGAAAAGTTCGTAATAAGTCAAGAAGTTCATTTGCCGAATCAAAAAAGAAAACACGATAAAAACCCGTATGAAATGTTGATATCATGCGGGTTTTTTATAAATCTTTCCTACGATTGATGCTTAGCTGCGCATAATCAGGATCGGTGCGTATTCCTGTAAGTCGCCTTCAGAGTCAAAATTGTTATCCTGCAATATTTTTTCGGCAGGGACGAGATATTTCTTGGCAATGTCCCATAATTCTTCGTTGGGCTGCATATAGTGAACGATGATGTCGAAACTGTCTGTGGCATCCGCTTCGTATTCTTCAAGTGCGACATCCTGCACGAGGGTGATACTTACCGGTTCGTATTTAAACACGGTAAGCTCGACATCAATGCTTAAAGCGATCTCGGCGGAGTTTTGTTTTATGTCGATTTTAGACAGCTGCGTATCGATATAGCAGTCTTCATCTGCTTCCAGCGGAATGTCGGCACTAAAGTCCAGTGCCTCTCGAAGGGCATAAAAGCTTTCTTCTGTATTATAAGACATTAAGCTCATCAGTACGTCGGCATTGCCGAGCAGCGAGACTTTATTGTCGTAGCGCTCTTCCTGGCAGGAAAGCAAAACATCTTGGAAGCAAACGAATTTAGCGGCTTCGGGCAGAATAATCTCTTTATTTAAATGAATTGTTTTCGTATCGTAGGAAGAGATGTTGAAAGCGGATATGGTGTTCGTCAACTGACGGGCGCTTTGCGTAAACGAATAGCAGTCGCTGAGCACACTCGCGCTGCTCAGTTGGAACATCGTCGCGTTCGTGCAGACCGTCAGCGCCAGATTTATGTAGCTTTCCTCCATCTCGTTATCCGGCTGTGCGGCGGTTGCGATGATGTCTCCGTTGATGCTGTAGTAGTCGATGGAGGCCAGATCGTCGCGCTCGACAAAGCAGTTAAAAGGCACTTCTACCGGAAAAGATTTGTAGACAAAATTCTCTTCTTCATCTGTCAGTTTACAGAAAACGCTGCCCTTTATCGTCGCGTTGTAAAGAATACCGACGGAGGAGAGGTTTTTATCCGTATCGGCGATATAACAATTCACGCTGAGCACTTCGATCTCTGAGCCGTCATCGCCGACATACAGGCTGTCGCGCACCTCTTTTTCGATGGAAGCGGTTTTCATTACCGTATGGCCAACTTCTTCATAGCGATATTGGAGGTCTGTTTGCGCATAGTCGGTGTCGATGGTGTCGCAGGAGATACTCGCTACGCTGAACCCCGCGATGCTCACGAGGCATTCTGTTTCAATTTTGCGGTTCTTTAATGGTTTTACGTCGATTTCATCTACGCTGGCCTGATACAGGTGTTGATAGATACCTTCGGGATAATCGCCTTCTGCAGTACATTGAAAAGGTGCAGACAGGTTGATCGAATCGAAGGTATTGTCTTCTGTTTCGTAGACGACGGTCACCTGCACGTCGCCGTAAATCGTCAGTTCGTTGTCGCCGAGCCGGACGTCTGTAATCACCGGTTTTGGCGAGGTGGAGAGAATTTTCTTGACGGTGCCTTGATAGTCGGGGATTTTTGTGCTCTCGCTGCTCGTGGTTTTCATATCGATGGATTCGGTCTTTATATCAAACGTCACGGTACGCGTGGAGAAAGTGTTGTGTTCCATTTTTCTGTATACCTCCGAATTTGTATTAATCTATAACTATATATATTCAAGACAACTGCAAATATACCGTCTGAAAAAAGCTTGACAGCACTTTTATTCATATTTATAGTGGGAGTTAAGAGAATAGAAAAGGAGATGAACTGAATGAAAGTTGAAAAGGTGTATTGTGCGTATTTTTCTCCAACGGGAAGCAGCAAACGTTTGGCTGAGGCGGTAGCCGGCGTATTTACGGCAGAGTATGAGCAAATCGATTTGACAAAAATGGAGAACAGGAACAAGCCTTATCATTTGGACAAGGGGGCGGTATTGATTGCCTCTGCGCCGGTATATGCGGGACGCGTACAGGCACAGGCTGCGGAAGCATTCAAAAGGTTTAGCGCGCCGCAATGTCCGGTCGTCCTTCTGGCGGTATACGGCAATCGGCATTACGAGGATGCGTTATTGGAGATGGCGGATATCTTTCAATCGGGCGGTTTTGTGCCGGCAGCGGCCGGTGCGTTTGTTGCCGAACATTCTTTTTCAAAAGCCATTGCCGGCGGCCGGCCGGATCAGGCGGACATTGAAAAGGCAGGAACGTTTGCACAGCAGGCAAAGGAAATCATTGAGCAGAAGGATGCTTATACTTGCACGCTGCCCGGTAACCGGCCGTATCGGGATGGGATGGGGAAGCTGCCCTTTCACCCTGAAACGGCGGAAAGCTGTGTGGGCTGTATGCGCTGTGCGAAACGGTGTCCGATGCAGGCGATTGATACATTGGACGTGAAAAAGATTGATGGCGATAAATGCATCAAATGTATGGCCTGTGTGAAAGGATGTGCGGTTGGCGCGAAGTATGTCGACAGCGAGCCGTTTCTGACTACGGTAAGCCGATTGGAAAGCCTTTGCGCGGCCAGGCGCGAGCCGGAATTCTTTTTCGGCTGAGTTATGAACAGCACAGCAAAAGATTTTTTATAATAATAGCAGGCAAAGGAGTCCAAAATAAGATGGACTCTTTTTTTATTGTTTCAGCGAAAGGAAAAAGCAGATGACAAAACCATTGATTGGCATAACCCCATTATGGGATGAAGAACAGAAAAGCTTTTGGATGTTGCCGGGATATCTGGAAGGTATTTTGCGCTCAGGCGGGATCCCTGTAATAGTGCCGATGAATGCAGAAAGAAATGTAATTGCGCAGGTTGCCGAAGCGATGGACGGCTTTTTATTTACCGGAGGCAGTGATATTTGCCCGTCGATGTATGCAGAAGAGGTCGCCCCTCTGTGCGGTGAGGTGCTGGAGTCGCGGGATGAGGCTGAAGCCGCGTTGTTTTTCGAAGCCGTGCAAAAGCGCTTTAAACCTGCGTTGGGCATTTGCCGCGGTTTGCAGTTATTCAATGTCCTGCTGGGCGGTACGCTCTATCAGGATTTGTCGCAGCGAAGCGGTACGCTGAACCATAAACAACAGCCGCCGTACGACAAACCGGTACACGGCGTATTGATCGATAAAGAGGAGAGGTTGTACCAGATTTTGAAAGCAGAAGAGATGCAGGTCAATAGCCGGCACCATCAGGGCGTTAAAAATCTGGCAGATGGATTGAAGGGATTGGCCTGGGCCGAAGACGGTGTTGTCGAGGCGATAGGAATGAAAGGGCGTGACGACGTAATAGCCGTTCAATGGCACCCGGAGCTTTTGCCTGAGGAAGAGGCAAGCCAGCGGCTATTTGCCTTTCTCATCGAAGTGGCAGGGCGTACCAAAAAGTAAGATATCTGAACAGAGGTCTTTATAGACAAAATATTATAGGCATATATTCAATATGAGAAGAGCCTATTTAAAAATTTTTTGGTATATAGGATGCGTTTATATCGAAAAAAAATAGAGAGAAAGAAGATAAGTAAAGATATTGTCGAAATTGATCAAATAAGTTTTCAGATACTTAAGCAATTGTGGCAGCGATGAAAAAAGAAAAAAACAGAATACAATTATGATCATAAAACCAAAAATGTATTCTTCCAAGATCGTTATAAAATATCAGCATGAATAGATGGTCTGTTATCGGCATCAGATTTTCTCTGAAAGCAATGTCAAGTTTAAATATAAATAAAAAGGCTTATTTACGCGAAAATAGTTTATTTTAATAGAAGTGATATAAGTTTTAGAGTGTTAAAAAAGAAAAATCATTTTGAAACAATTATGGACTTATGATTATAATATGCTTTCGTGAAATTGGACGCATCATCCCTTTTCGTCGAAGAAAGTCAGAAAAGTGCCGTAGTGGCGTAAGGATGTCCTTATAGGTCAGAAAAAAGATTTCTTCAGGAAGCCGGTAGAAATATGATTGCAGCTAAAAAGAAAAAGCAGATTTAGTTATGAATATATGATCATATAATTGGATATTGTTTTACACTTTTTTAGCCCAGATCTTGTATAGTTAAGGTAATGGAGTTTTTTCGGCTTATTTATTATCTTTACGATAATTGTTGGCTGAAAGCAACCTCCGATTTCAGGATGAAATCGGAGGTTTTGTTTCTTTGTCGACTAATTCTTTTATCTTAGATAAGAATTGACGTAGTCGATCGATGCACTTTTTAATTATATTTTTAATATCGTCTAACATGGTGTGTTATTAAATCTTTAGAAATAATGGCCTTTCTTTTAATTTATTGTTATTTATGACAGCCTTATTGCTATTAAATAGCTGCTTCTGCCATATTGAAATACGATTGGCGTGTCTTGACCATCTGTAGCAGTTAAAACCAACTTCATTTTATGGCCGCTTTGCAAATCATAAATAAACGAGTTATGATAATTGCTGTTTGGTGCCAAAGAATTTACTTCAGAGCAAACAAGGAGTTGGTCGTTTATATAAAC
>CALGIV010000261.1 GCA_937914785.1 uncultured Eubacteriaceae bacterium
GATTTTGTGCTGCGGAATCCTTCCACAGTTCAAAACTCATCACGGCCTGCCCGCCGTCAGATGCGTAAGTCGTTCCAATCGCCTGCCCTTGTTTGACTTCATCGCCTTCTTTTGCATCTGTTGCAATGCCGTCGTAAATACCCAAATAGCCGCCTTCATATTCTACGACGACGCGCTTTTCCTGCAACGTGCTGTTGGCGATGATGCGCACGACGCCGTCAGCGATGCTTTTCACTTCCGTACCGCTCTGCGTCGTCAATTCGATACCGCGCGCTTCAATCTCTGTACCAAATGTACCGTGCGTCCTGTTTTCAAAAGGCGCCGTAATCGTTCCCGATACGGGCGCGACAAAATCACGTGCATCCTCGCCGCCCGTCAGCTTATCCTTTACCTGACTGACACCGTTCGAAAAGACTGCGCTGATATTTTCGATAAAGCCGTTTTTGCTTAGCTCGTTAAAATCCGTCTGTTGCGTCAACACATTGTCCACGGTTGCCGACACCTTCTTTGCGAGTTCAAAATCTGCATTTTTCAACAGCATTATGCCCGTTAAGATAACGAGGCAGATCGCAATTTGAATAAACCAGCGCTTTTTCTTATTGCTCGCCGGTGCGTGTTCAAAGTCGCGGTCGGAATATTCATAACGCGAACGTGGCGGGGCGCCCGCCCCGCCGGAGCGCACTTTGGGCTCCACATTATATCTCAATCGCTCTTTTGCCATCTGTATCACCTTCTCATTTGTTTTTAAATGTATATTCACAACTTGTCTTTTTCATTCTTCGTTTTACCGTAATATCGATGAAAAAATTGACGAATGAAGAAAGTGTAGAAAACAAAATTTTATACTTGTAATTTAATTGGAATCCATGTATAATGTTTAAGCGTGTCGGGGTGTGGCTCAGTTTGGTAGAGCGCTTGGTTCGGGACCAAGAGGCCGGAGGTTCAAATCCTCTCACTCCGACCAGTTAAAATGTCCTTACAGCATTTAAGAAGTGCTGCAAGGACATTTTTTTCCTTATGCGCTAATTTATTCCTTTAGAAATGGAGTTGCGCTTATATCTTTCTTCGCACAATAAATAATGCTGATACCGTAGGTACTGTCTACACCTCGTTGGGAGGATACGCATAGCCAAATTGTTCTGAAATTGAAAGAAACTTTATTATCAATTTATAAAAATTTTATGTTATAATTTTGAAATCTACAAATATTAAATATTTTTAAACATAATTGAGCAGTACAATTTTTTAAAATAGGTGAATTATGATTTACGAAAGTCATCCTTGGAAACAAGAGCTTAGGCACTGGAGTAAGCAAATTGAGAAATATAATAACACCTCTTGTTTTGATAATCGATTTGATTCTACTTATACGATTATTGAAAAGTGTATTATGTATTCAGCTTTTATTACTCGAAAACTGGTTGAATGCGAAAAACTGAGTAATAATGCCGATTTATATGCTTTTCAGATAAAAGCATATAAACCATTAAAAGAAGTTGATCGACTGCATATTTGGCTAAATGAAGATAGCCATAATTGGGAACACCCCTTTCAAATGTCTGTGTTGGGAAAGAACATTTGCAACTGGATTATTCACTCATATATATTTTATCTACAGTTTGAAAAAAGTGGACATGTAATTGGCTTTTATATTTCCTCGGATTACGATAGAAACAAATATTTGTATGAGATTAATTTAAAAAGCTGGCTTGATTATTTAAACTATGTATCTGCTGATCATGTTGTTACTCAAACTTCTCATTACGATAGCAATAAGCGCGATTATATTATAAGCGAAAAAGAACGTGAAAAATTATGAATATATTATTTCAACTATCTGAACCATTCATCAATCAGGAATGCAGATATAATAAAAAGCAACCTGTCTAAAGGTTGCTTTTTTACTATCCATTCAACTTTCCCAATCAAAGATTAAACTATTTCAGCACTTTCCGATAATCCAGTACACCGCCTTTATCCGCACTGCGCGCAAGCGCGGCATAACGCGCGAGATAGCCGTCCAGCACCTTCGGTGTATACTGCCATTTGGCTTTGCGGCGCGCAAGCTCTTTTTCATCGACGTGAAGCGTAATTTCCTTTTTATAGACGTCGATTGTTATCTGATCGCCATCTTCTACAAGTGCAATCGGGCCACCCTCCGCTGCTTCGGGTGAAATATGTCCGACAAAGCAACCACTGTTCGCTCCGGCAAAACGCCCGTCGGTAATCATCGCAGTGGTGCGCGCCATCCCCTGTCCATCGATGACCTTTAACGGAAAGAGCATCTCACGCATACCCGGGCCGCCTTTTGGCCCCTCATAACGCACGACAACGACATGACCCGGCTTGACTATTCTCTCTTGCAATGCCTTCATACAGGCATCGTGACCGTCAAAGCAAATGGCCTCTCCTGTAAATACGCGCGATTCTTCCGCAATGGCCGAAGGTTTGGCAACGCCGGAATCCGGCGCCAGGTTACCGCGCATAATCGTCAGACTGCCCATCGGAGCAAAAGGCTTATCTACCGTCGTAATGCAGGTTTCAATCGCCGGACCGTACGGATAATTGTGCGCTGCCATATTCTCACCAAGCGTTTTACCGGTAGCTGTCATAACATCCAGATTTAAAAACTCTTTAATATTTTCCATCACGCGCATCACACCGCCGGAATGGAAAAAGTCGACCATATCGTGATCGTAACAGGCGGGAATCATCGTCGCAATCTGCGGAACGATATCGCTTTGACGGTCAAATTCGCGAATGATTTCTTCCACATCAATGCCGCACTCGTGTGCGATGGCTGCATAATGCAGCACAGCATTCGTGCTGCCGGAAGAAGCCATCAGGTATGCGATCGCATTTTGAATCGACTTATAATTGATGATATCGCGCGCTTTAATATCATTTTCAACCAATTCGATAATTTGCTCTCCCGTACGTCTTGCGACTCTAATGCGCTCTGCATACACAGCCGGTGCACATCCGCCATTTGGCATCGTCATGCCTAACGCCTCGGCCGAACAGGACATTGCATTGGCCGTACCGTAAAAAGCACAGGAACCGCAGGTCGGAAATGCGGTCACTTCAAGATTATCGACTTCCTGTTTATCGACTTTGCCTATCTGATACGCGGCGATCGCCTCCATCACTGCAGTGGAATCTGTCTTTTTCTTATTGCCAAACGACGGCCCTGCAAACATCGGGCCGCCGGGCACCAGAATAGCCGGGATGTTTACTCTGGCCGCCCCCATCAGCATCCCCGGCACGATTTTATCACAGGAGCCCATCAACACGATGCCATCCAGTCGGTGCGTTTTAACTTTCACTTCGATGCTATCGGCAATTACCTCACGCGACGGCAATATGTAAGCCCCTCCGTCGTGGCTGTTGCCGATTCCGTCACAACAGGCAACGACACCAAATTCTATGGCATTGCCGCCGGCGCGGTAGATGCCCCTTTTCACCTCTTCTGCAAGCTGACGCAAATTGATATGTCCGGGAATTCCTTCGGAAAAGCTGTTGGCAATCCCGATCATTGGCCGTTTAAAATCCTCATCTTCATAGCCGATTGAGCGAAACAATTTCGCATCCATATGATCATATGTTCTTTTCATTACTTTGCCTCCCTGCAATGTAAACTTTTACACGAGAACTGTTTTCATAGTATATCACACACCGAATTCAAACGTCAAAAATAGCCAGAAGGAAAACAATTCAAATTAAGCTTGATTTTTTATTATAATTGTGTACAATTTAATTGTATGCAATTAATATTTCGAGGGATGCTGATGCCGAATGTTAAACAACTGTTTTTAGAAAACCAACTGTGTTTCCCGCTGTACGTCTGCTCAAAAGAGGTCATCCGCCAGTATAAACCCTATCTTGATGAGATCGGACTTACTTATACACAATATATTGTGATGTTAGTGTTGTGGCAGAAGAAATCTCTTTCGACTAAAGAG
>CALGIV010000262.1 GCA_937914785.1 uncultured Eubacteriaceae bacterium
GCCAGGAAAAATACGTATTCAAACTTTGAATACAACGGAATAGAGCTTAAGCCCGCCGCTCCGCCCAGCGTCTCTTTGCTGGTCAGTTGCAACAGAATCCGAATGATTTCACTAAAACCCAATGTGGCGATCGCCAGATAATCGCCTTTTAAGCGCAGTGTCGGTGCGCCGACCAAAAGGCCAATGATACACGCGACAAGCCCGCCGGCGAGCATCGCGATGAGAATCGTTACCGGGCTGGCACCTGTACGCAGGATAATGTAAGCAGCCGAATACGCGCCTACCGCCATAAAGCCCGCGTGCCCCAAAGAGAATTGGCCCGCAATTCCTGTGATAAGGTTCAGGCTCAGCGCAAGCGTTATTTCAATACAAATTTTGGTCACATAGCTACTGTAAAATTTGTTGATGACGTTCACACTCGGCAGCATTAAAATCTTGATAATGCCGTAGAGTACACCGACGATGATTACAGCTTTGACAAATGACTTTGTTCTGTTCTTTGTGTTATACTTCATATCTGCTCACCGCCTATACCTTTTCTCTGACATTCTTGCCGAGCAGCCCGCTCGGCCGTACAAGCAAGATAATAATTAAAATTGCGAATGCCGCCGCGTCTTTAATAGAGCTGGATATGTAGGCACTTACCATCGTCTCGATAATCCCCAGCAGGAAACCGCCGAGGATTGCGCCCGGGATATTACCGATTCCGCCAAAAACTGCAGCCGTAAAGGCTTTGATTCCGGAACTGGAGCCCATCATCGGACTGACGTTGAACATCACGCCATACATCACGCCGGCCACCGCCGCTAATGCAGAACCTAAAAGGAAGGTAAAAGAAATGGAACGATCGACACTTACGCCCATCAGCTGCGCCGCATCGCGGTCGGAAGAAACTGCGCGCATCCCTTTGCCCAGTTTTGTTTTCTTGATAATAATCTGAACCAGAATCATCAGGATGATCGTGACGACCGTGACGACGATCCGGATGACCGGAATGATAATATTGCCGATCTGTATACTGCCAAACGAGCCTGTAATTGACGCCGGATAGACCATCGGCGTTGCAGAAAATCGATAGAGCATAATATATTGCAGCAGAAAAGAAACTCCGATCGCGGTAATCAGCAGAGCAATTCGCGGCGCGTTTCTCAGCGGCTTATACGCTACGCGTTCAATTAACATGCCCAAAATTGCACAAACTACCATCGCGATCAACATCGCGGCGATAAGCGGCAACTTAAATGTCGTAACGCAAATCAACCCCACGTAGGCCCCGATCATCAAAATCTCTCCATGCGCAAAGTTTATCAGCTTGATAATACCGTACACCATCGTATACCCCAGCGCAATCAGCGCGTAAATACTGCCGATGGATATACCGTTGATCAACTGTTGTATCAGTTTTTCCAATGTCTTCCACCCTTTCCGTTCGCTAATAAATGATAATTATTTCACATTATGGTTAGAAATTATATCACAGTTTCATTCTGCCGACAAGACAATTTCATGTAATTTTACATGAAATTTTATAATAAATTCAAAATATTTCCACATATTGTTTTTTACAATAAAAAAAGCGATGCATTGCATCGCTTTTGATATTTTTTTCATTACATAAATTAGGGTTCTACCCTTGCTTTAAATGTCGGAACGCCCTGTACATATTCATTCACAACAACCGATTTGATCGGGTTGTGGAATTCATCCAGTGTGAACGTGCCCGTCACGCCGGAGAAAGTGGAGCCATCCAACAACGCAGCGTGAACGCCTTCTTTCGTCAGCTCTTCTGCTCTTTCGCAAGCCTGCATAACGTAGTTCGCCAAGTCGTAACCAAGAGCGTTAAAGCCATTCGGTTCTTTGTTCAGCTTTTCCTGATAAAGTGCCGTGAAATCGACAGCCATCGGATCGCCTGCGGCAAAGTGCCCTGTGAAGAACACGTTATTGAAGTTTTCCATGCCGATTACTTCGCCCATTGCAGAAGCAGAGTCAAAACCGTCAGCACCCATAATTGGTGCGTCGATACCCAGATCGCGTGCCTGTTTGATCAGCAGAGCTGCTTCCGTATCGTAAACCGGTGCGTAAATCATGTCGAAGTCAACTGCTTTGATGTTCGTCAGAACTGCAGAGAAATCCGTATCCCCGGCCGTGATGTTTTCTTCGCGCACGATTTCAACATCCGTCCAGCTTTCAGCCAGCGTTTCTTTAAAGGACTTTGCAATACCCATAGAGTAGTCGTTGCTGTTGTCAGAAATCAGGACAACTTTCTTTGCGCCCATGTTATCGGCAGCAAAGTTTGCACCAATTTTACCCTGAACAGAGTCGTAGAAGCAGATTCTGAAGATATACTCATTGACTGTACCGTCATCTTTAACCGTCAGATTGTCCGCCGTACCAGACGCTGTAATAACCGCAATCTGATTTTCTTCCGTTACGGGAATCGTTGCCTGTGTTGCGCCCGTCGTTGCCGGTCCAATAATTGCCAGAACGTTTTCCTGTGTAGCCAGGCGCGTTGCAATTGCTTTGGCTTCGGCTGAATCAGACGTATTGTCCAGTGTGACCAATTCTACTTTTTTGCCATCGATGCCGCCCGCTGCGTTTACTTCTTCTACAGCCAGCTTAATGCCTTCCATCGTATCTTCGCCATATTTGGCGACAGCGCCACTCAGTTCAAAGTTTGCGCCAATCTTGATCGTCTCACCGTCAGCATCGCCACCATTTCCGCCATTCCCGCTGCCGCAACCGGCAAATGCTGTTGCCACAAAAGCGAGTACTACTAAAGCGATAAACCATTTCTTCATTTTCATAAATAACACCTCTTTTTTGTTCTCCTAATATGTAATTTATATCACATTTTATCATGTTAAATAAAGAAGTCAAGCTTTTTCTTTGAGTTTACTGAATATTTCGAGTAATTAAATTAACGGTAATAGTCCAGTTTTTTCTCCGCAACGACAAACCCTTTTTCAACAATCGCATTCAAAACAAAGTATACAACCCCTGCGACAACAAGCGGCAAGATACTGGACGTTCTGCTCGTCGCGGTCTGTGCCACGCGGAATAGTTCACCAACACCAATCGCATAAGCCAGCGCCGTATCTTTGATCAAAGTCATAAATTCATTGCCCATCGGCGGCAGAATGCGCTTGATGACCTGCGGCAGGATGATGCGAAAGAAGGTCTTCGATTTGGAAAAGCCCAGCACTTTGGCCGCCTCATACTGCCCCTGCGGCATCGACTCGATGCCGCTGCGGTAAATTTCCGCAAAATAAGCTGCGTAATTGATGACAAAAGCGATGATCGTCGCAGCAAAGCGGTTCATCGTTACTTTGAAAAGATAGTACGGCCCAAAGAACACCAGCATCAACTGCAACATCAGCGGTGTACCGCGCATAATCAACTGATAGACTTTGACAGGCTTGCTGATGTAGCTGCGCTTGCTCATCCTGCCGAATGCAACGAGCAGACCCAACGGCAGGGAAAACAACAGCGTTAAGAGGAAAATCTGTACCGCTACGCCTGTCCCTTCCAGTATTTGCAGTAATAGCTTTTGCATCGGCATCGCATTCCTTTCTTTCAGACATACAGCGGCGGATACCTGATGAGATATCCGCCGGATATTCTTTATGTGCTATTTCAGCCTTGCCATTATTCGGCCGGCGTAATTTTTGTCACGTCAGAGCCAAACCATTTCGTCGAAATTTCAGCCAACTTGCCATCCGCAGCCATTTCCATCAATGCTTTTTCAACGGCATCTTTTAATGCTTCATCGCCTTTTCTGAACCCGATGGCATATTCTTCGCTGACAATTACATCGTTTTCGTCATCTAGGATGACAAAACCCTTATTGTTTTGTGCGATGTAGTAGCGCGCCACAACAATAAGG
>CALGIV010000263.1 GCA_937914785.1 uncultured Eubacteriaceae bacterium
TCTGTCACGACCCCGCGCACCGACGTGCAATACGTTGCGACAGAATACGGTATCGCCGATTTACAGAACCAAAGCATCGATGCCCGGGCACGCGCATTGATTGCCATTGCGCATCCCGACTACCGCGATGACTTGACATATGAAGCGAAAAAAGCTGGTATTCTTATTTGAGCCATAAAAGATTGCCTGTTTGTTTTACAACTATTTATACAAATAGTTTATATTGTATTGCATAATATAAATATTTTCCAACATTATGAGGTTCATTATTTATAATGACACCCCGAATGATCTATTTTTTATCGGGTTTATGCCCACAATCTGATACCGAAGACTCTTTCACCTTTAACCAGCGCCTTTAAAAAATGTATTGCTCGAGCAATTTCGGGAAATATATATCGGGAAATAAATCGACGGATTTTGCGGCCAATCACCTGCTCAATCGTATTTTTGCATTTAATCTTTCTCTCAACCTTATTTTGAAGAGCCTTCGATCACAATTGTTGGCCTGATCTGATTTTGATTCAATCTATCAGATATTCCTACTTCATTTAACTTGTTTTATTTCCCGAACAACTATTTCCTGAATAATTTATCTGCTATCGACCTATTACGCTTTTATTGTACCTTCCAAGCACAGCTTTCTATTTCTCCAATACTCTGTTGCCCGGCAAGCTCTTCTTCACGACTATCTTTTGCTTTGAACATCTTTTGTTTATTAGACTATATTTGTCTACATTAATTGAAATAACGGCTTTTGTCGCTTAAAGTACGTTTTTACTCCCTATTCTTTGCTTTTACATTAAAATATCATCCTTTTAACCGGTTATAAGCATTCTACTATCTCACTGATACACATAAAAATGGCTTCTTTTCCTTTTTCATGTTGTTTCTTCAAGCGCTTCCTCTTGCAATACCTTATTTTATCCAAATTTATTGCTATTTTTATATTTGCCAAGGCATTTAGAAGATAGCGAGGCGATTAACAGCACCTTTTTATGTGAAATCATACTGTAAAGTATTTGTCATAACGTTTTTGATGTCTTCAATAAATTAATATCAAGCTTGTATTGAGTATCAAACTGATTAAAAGGTTATAGATTTATTATAATTGCAGCTTAAATTATGTTATTAATCTATTTTAACAAGTGCTCGAGTGTATTATCTTTTTCTGTATTTTAAATTATTTCGTAATTTTTATAATAACATTCAATACGTCAATACATTAACGATATTTGCATCAATATTTTGCAATTTTATTGATTTCTATTTTATTGAATCCATAATTTATTCTAAATTTGAATATTTTAATCTCAATATTTTGTTCATCCTCCTTCATCATACAGCAAACAAACATCAAACTTTTTGTACACCCTACTTTTCCCGGGAAATAACGACAGAAAATTACCTGTTATTTTTGAAAATGATAAAGTCTTTGACTTATTATTATTTTTCAAAAACATTATAACTTTCTCTTATACGACATTTTCTTAAATAAAGATCTGTTTTGATATAAACGACGTGCGCTCGATCTCCTTCCTGCTCTTTTTGTATTTCCCCGGAAATAAAAGACTGCTGTCCTGTGATTATAAAATCATTTGACAGCAGTCTTTCTTTCGATCAATGTCTCTATCAGTTGTATTATGCTAAGTCTCTCATTAAATCCTTCTTAATTTACGAAGATACTTGGAATTTGCCAGTCAATCGGCGTTCTGCCGTGCTTTTCCAGGTAGCGGTTCGCTTTTGAAAAAGGCTTACTGCCGAAAAACCCGCGATGCGCCGACAATGGGCTGGGATGTGCAGCCGATAAGACGCAATGATTAGGGTTTGTAATAAAAGATGCTTTTGATTTTGCGAAGCCCCCCCACAGAATAAAGACGATTGGTTCCGTATTGTCGTTCATCAGGTGGATAATATGATCGGTAAACTGTTCCCATCCCTTTCCTTTATGCGACGCTGCCTGATGAGCGCGAACGGTTAAAACGGCATTGAGTAATAAAACGCCCTGTTCCGCCCAGTGAATCAGGCATCCGTGATCTGGAATGGTACATCCAAGGTCGTCCTCAAGCTCTTTATAGATGTTGACCAGCGAGGGTGGAATATCCGTACCCTCTCTTACGGAAAAACACAGTCCGTGTGCTTGTCCCGGTTCGTGGTAAGGATCCTGCCCAATGATCACGACTTTTGTATCGCGATAAGCCGTATGATGTAAGGCGTTAAATATATCATACATATCAGGATATATTGTGCGCGACTTATATTCCTGCACAAGGAAGCTGCGCAATGTTTTGTAATAGTCTTTTTCAAACTCGTCTTTTAAAATTTCCTGCCAGTCGTTTGGAAATACTACTGCCATTGTTCCATCCACCTTTGTTTGATTTGTTTCTATGCTATCAAATTTTATACGCCTGTTCAAGCAGATTTTTCCAATTTATTTGACCATCCTTGTGTTTTTTTGCAAGTATCAGAGATAAAATAACAACATATTGCCCTTATCGGCCAATTATGATAAAATATGAGATTAGCGACGAATACAACACTTGTGAGGTATGCTATGTTAAATTTAGGTGCACACATTTCAATTGCCGGCGGATATGCGAAGGCAACGCAGACGGCCATCGAGATGAACGCGAATACATTTCAATTCTTTACACGCAATCCGCGCGGCGGCAAAGCCAAGGCCATCGATCCGGACGATATCCGTCAGGCCGAAGCGCTGATGGCAGACAAGCCTTTCGCCACGTTGATCGCCCACGCGCCGTATACCTTAAACCTTTGCTCCGTAGACGAGAAGGTGCGTGAGTTTGGCGAAATGATTTTTATGGATGATATGGCGCGGCTGACACAAATCCCGCCTGCCTATTATAATTTTCATCCCGGTACGCGCAAGGAATCTTCGATTGACGAAGCGGTCGCGCTGATCGCTGCTGTTCTCAATCAGGCACTGGATGCTTTCCCGCAAAATACCGTTCTGCTTGAAGCGATGTCCGGCAAAGGCAGTGAGGTTGGCCGCAATTTTGAAGAATTAAAACTTATTATCGACGCCGTTAAAAAGAAAGACAATATTGGCATCTGTATCGATCTATGTCATCTTTACAGCGCAGGCTACGATATCGTCCGCGATTTAGACGGCGTTTTCACGCAGTTTGACCGGATAATCGGCCTGTCTTATTTAAAAGCTGCGCATATCAACGACAGCATGCACCCGCTTGGCAGCCATAAAGACCGCCACGCACGTCTCGGCGAGGGTACGATCGGATTGGACGCAGTCGTCCGTTTTATCAATCACCCGACCGTCAAGGGTATGCCGATGGTTTTGGAAACTCCGAACGAAGTAGAGGGGTATGCGGAAGAAATTGCACTGTTGCGTGCACAGTATCAAGGAGGAAATTCATGAAGATCTTGGCTATTAACAGCAGTCACCGCAGAGATGGCGCGACAAAGCAGGCATTAAACATATTTATCGATCATGTTCCGGAGCCTTATCAGGTCAGCTGGGTTGATTTGATCGAT
>CALGIV010000264.1 GCA_937914785.1 uncultured Eubacteriaceae bacterium
TTCCCATAACGATAGTGCATCAGCACAGTCTCAATATAATTCCCATCGTGTGTCTTGAAAACATATTTGATGGTATTTGTGCGTTTTTCCTGTATCTTATCAACTATTGTCAGGTGATTGATTTCATACTGTTCTTTTAATTGTACACGCAGCTCGGCAGGAATATTGTGCATTTCATCGATTGTCTGCACGGGCCGGTAGATCCAGCCGGCAATCTGCCTTGCACGGTATGCAGGTACATTTTTCAGACGCAAGGTCAATTCTTCTTGCGTCAGCCCAAATAGATTTATTTTTTCAGTTTTATTCATTACTATATTTTACACTATAAACGCTATGTTTGACTACTGTTTTTTGTATTTATTTCGTCTTTATCATCTTTGCGATGTAAAACCCATCGCCCGCACCGGTATGCGGGTACATTTTCAATACGCTATCCGTACAAACAATGCCTGCTTCTGCCGTCCGCGGCGGCAATGTGATACCTCCAAGTGCGAAATTGTCACTTGCCGCCAGAAAATCTGCGACGATCGCATCATTCTCTGCCGGATTGATCGTACACGTCGCATAAATCAACATGCCGCCAGGCTTTACATAGCGGCTGACATTTGCTAAAATTATTCGCTGCAACTGCACGAGTTCATTAAGGTCTGCTTCATTCAGCGTCAATAAAATATCCGGTTTGCGCCCGATGACGCCCAGGCCGGAACACGGCACATCTGCGATGACACAATCGAAATGCGCGGCATACTCTGCTTTAAATGCCGCCGCATCTGCCAGTATGGCCTCAGCATTCGTCATCCCGAGCGTAAAAAACCGCTCGTGCATCTCTTCTACCTTATGTCTATGTTTGTCGGCGGCAATAATATGCGCCTTGCCATCCGTCAAGGCAGCCACATGTGCACTCTTACCGCCGGGCGCCGCACAGGCGTCCAGCACGCATTGCCCCGGCTTTACAGCGGCCGCATAGGCCAGCAGTGCCGCAGAAAAATCCTGCACGACAAGGGTGCCCTCTTCCAAAAGCCCGCTTGCGCTTAGCCGGGCCGGCGTGGTGACTTTTAATACGTCGTCAAGCGGCGTCTGTTCATAGCCGATCTGCCGGCTATCCAACGCTGCGCAGGCTTGCGCAACCGTACACTTCAATGTATTGATGCGCACGTACGTTTTCGCACTTTGCTGATAAGTGTGCGCATAGCGCCGCATGAAATCATCGTCATAATACGTGCCGAGATAGCCAAGGAGCCACGGCGGCAAGTAATCGACTGCCGCCATTTCATCCCGCATTTTATTCAAAGCCTGCCTTTTGCGCAGCGCCGCGCGCAGCACACCGTTGACAAAGCCTGCTGTTTTCCTGCCGGCATCGCCTTTTACCAGCTCAACGCTGTCGTCAAGCACCGCATAATCCGGCAGGCGATCGGTGAAGAACAGCTGATAAAGTGCCATCTTCAGCACCAAATCAACTTCTCGATCGCGCGCTGGCCGCTTTGTAAGGCTGCCCAGTGCACGCAGCAAAAAAGCGTCCCGCTTTATCGTGCCAAAGACGATCTCCGTCGCCAGACGACGGTCGGCTTCACTCAAGCTTAAAAGACGCTTTTTAAGTGCGTAATTGGAATAGGCTCCGTCAAAATAAATATCCGCAAGAGCGCAATACGCGGCCTTGCGAGCAGGACTGATCGACATCGCTAATTGTTACTCCTTCTGTTGCGAATCAACAGCAGCCGAAGCACTTGTGCAATCGCCGTGATCAGGCCGGCCACATATGTCAGAGCCGCTTTATTCCATACTTTGCGCACGCCCTGAACATCCTGTTCATCTCCCAAATTCAGCGCGGCAATCTCTGTGACGGCCCGGCGGCTGGCATTGATTTCCACAGGCAACGTTACCAATTGAAATACAACGCAACTGGAGAACATCACGATGCCAATCGTCATCAATGTCTGCCCGCTCTGTGTCGTAAAGAAAAGGCCAAGGATAAATAAAATCCAGGCGACATTCGTCGCGATGTTGACGATCGGCACAAGTGCGCTGCGCACTTTCAGCGGACCGTATCCCTGCGCATGCTGCACTGCATGCCCGGCTTCATGGGCGGCGATTCCGATAGCTGAAACGCTGTCGGCGTCGTGCACGCCATTTGAAAGGCGTAATACCTTCGAACGCGGGTCGAAATGGTCGCTGAGATTGCCCGGCACGCGCTCAATGCGCACATCATAAACGCCGTTCGCCTGCAGAATAGCCTCAGCCGCCTGCGCACCGGTCATCCCGCGGCAGTTTTTTACGCGCGCGTATTTTGAATATGTGCTTTGTACACGTATCGAAGCATATAGACTGAATATCAGCGCCGGTATCAAGGCGATCATCGTATAATCATACCAGAAAAGCATCTCTCTTCCTCCTTTTTTAACTGTTGTGTGGCTTTAAAAGCCATTGTTTCGGCGTATAGCCCCGAACAAACTCTTCGCCGCTTAAGCGGCGCTTTCCTTCCAGCTGCACGCTTTTTAAACGCAGACAGCCGTCCTTCGCCGCGACGACAAAGCCGTCTTTATGGTCAAACGAAACGATCGTACCGGCTTTGTCACCGGACATCGTATCGCATAGTTTGCTTTCATAAATCTTTAAAATTTTCCCATCCAGTACGCAGCGCGCACAGGGTGCAGGCGAAAGCCCGCGAATTTTATTGTGCAGTGCCGGCGCAGCATCCTCAAAATCGAGAAACAATTCTGTCTTTTCAATTTTGGCCGCATGCGTTGCCAGCGCGTCATCCTGTACGGTTTTTCTTTTCAAATACTTCTCGGCATCAACAGCAAATTTGACAATCAGCCGCGCGCCGACCTCGCTTAAAATGTCGTGCAGCTCTCCTGCCGTCATATCCGGGGTGACAGCCACTTCCTCAAGCAACAGAATATCACCCGTATCCATCCCCCGATCCATCTGCATAATCGTCACACCGCTTTTTTCATCCCCGGCCATTATCGCGCGGTTGATCGGCGCCGCGCCGCGCCAGCGCGGCAGTGCGGAAGCGTGGATGTTTATGCAGCCGAGCCGCGGCAAAGCCAATACCTGCGGACGCACAATCTGGCCGTAAGCCGCCGTAATCAGTACATCCGCATCGCATTCGGCAATCTTTTGAATGGCTTCCGGCGCATTGATGCTCTGCGGCTGGAACACCTCAATGCCATATTCAATCGCCAATTGTTTAACCGGGGAAAAGACGATTTTATTGCCACGCGCATTCACCTTATCCGCCTGCGTGATAATGAGCGCGATGTCTTCGCCGGCCTCAAGTAATGCCTCCAGCGGCCTGATGGCAAACTGCGGCGTCGCCGCATAGATAATTTTCATAACAGGATATCACCTCTACCTTTAATCTTAATTAAAAACAGATTACAAACGGATTAGGATTCTTCTTCACTCTCTGCTTCTGCCTTGGGGTATAAAACAGGTTGATCGTAATCTGCCTTCGCTAAGAACAGAGTACCGTCGAGGTGGTCCACCTCATGACAAAAAGCGCGCGCAAGATGCCCTTCCGCTTCAATCGTCACTTGCTCGCCATTTTCATCGAGCGCCTCTAAAACGACCTTTTGCGGCCGTTTGACAACCATATGTCTGCCGGGCACGCTCAGGCACCCCTCGTAAGCTTCCGCCTCACCTTCCTCCGAGAGAATAACGGGGTTGATAAGTTTATACAACTCCTCCCCTAATCGCACAGTGATCATCCGGCGCAGCACGCCGACCTGCACGGCAGCCAGCCCAACACCGTCATTATCATCCATCGTCTCGACCATATCGCCGAGCAGTTCTTTTATACGATCGGTAATTTTATTTACCGGCTTTGATTTCTTTTTAAGAATTTCATCGCCTTCTTCTCTAATCAATCGAATTGCCATATCATTTATACTCCGTTTGGATTTTTCTGCATATAACTGCTGATATTATGTTTGCCTACCGTATCATTATATACCTTTTTCAGAGCTTTCTTCACATTTTTTTCGCCACCGGTCTTTACGATCACATGCCAGATGTGCTTGTTGCCAATATAGGAGACGACGGGTTTTTCCGGATGGTAAAGTTTAAAGTAGCGCACAGGCTCCTCTCTGATCCGGGCGATAAGCTCTTCGGCAAAACAAAGCGCGCAGGCTTCGGCTTTCTTACTGTCTTCATCGATAAAGTAAAAGCCGTACAGCGTCGTAAAAGGCGGGTAGTGCATTCGGCGCCGGTATGCGATCTCGTGTTCGTAAAACCCTTCGTAATCATAAGCCTGCACATAAGATAACACGTAATGTTCCGGCTTGTACGTCTGGATGTAAGCGACAC
>CALGIV010000265.1 GCA_937914785.1 uncultured Eubacteriaceae bacterium
CGCATTATCGATAAAAATCTTAAGCATCTGCTCAAATTTATTCCTGTCAACATAGGCAACGATGTCCTCAGAAGGAACATACGTAAGTTCTACGCCGCGCACCTTTGTCATCACCGCCTGACGCGTGCAAATATTTTCAACCAACTTGGTTAAGTGAATCTGTTCGATGTCGTATTCCACGCCCTCGACCTCAGAGCTGACAAGCATCAACATATCCTCTACAAGGTTGCGCAGCGCAATGGACTCGCTTTCAATATTTTCAATCCATTTCATGTTCTCGGCCGCCGTTTTATCCGGCATCATCTTCAACACATCGATGTTTGTCTGGATGACCGTCAGCGGCGTTTTCATTTCATGAGAAGCATTTGCAAGGAAGTCCCGCTGTCGTGCGTGCATCACCGAAGCCGGCATCGCCATACTGCCAGGCTCATGCCGCACATAAATATAAATAAACGTCACAGAGATCAGCGTGGCGATATACGATATCACGATGATGGCATTGATAAATTTCTGCTCCAACGTCGTCTGTAAGAACACTTGAATGACATACGCCTCATTGCCCGCCGAAAGATAATAGCCAAATACTTTATGCTGCTCCTTCTCATAGCTAAACGAGGTATCCGTCTGACGCTTCTTCATAAAAGTGTCAATCACCGCCTCTTGCCCAACCTCTTTAAATTCAGGATAGGCGCCCTTACTTTCATAAATCAATGCCAAATCAGCATCGTACACAAAGAAGACGTCGACTAACTCAACCGCCGCATAAGGATGTTCCTCTGCAATCTGGGTATAGTCCACGTCATGTATGCCGGTCAGTCCATTTTCATCAAAAGAAAACTTGCGCTCGACCAGATCCTGAACATAACTGTAGGCAAAGCCGTCAAACGCCAAGACAGCAATAAACAACAGGATGATGCAAAATAACGTAAAATAGATGAGTGAAAGCGATACTTTTTCCTGTCGGAAATAAAAACCGGCTTTTTTCCTGTGCATATCAACTCACTTTTAAAACGTAACCAATGCCTCTGACCGTTTTAATTGAAACCGATGTATTCGATATTTTTTTGCGCAGATTATGCACATGAATTTCAATATTGTTTTCCGTCACATAACTGTCGAGTCCCCAAATCTTATCCAAAATCTGCTCGCGTGTGAATACCTGACCCGGATGCTTTAAAAACAGCTCCAGCAATTTGGCCTCTTTTAACGGCAGCTGTTGTTCCTTGCCGTTGATCAAAAGCAAGTTGCTCTTTGCATCATAACTGAGTTCATTGAGTTCAATAATCTGCCCCTGATACTCGCTAAAGCTCCTGCGGCAAAGCGCTTCAATACGCGCAAAGAGCTCTTTAGCCGAGAACGGCTTGGTCAAATAATCGTCCGCACCACTTTTAAGCCCGGCAACGCGGTCGTCGACAGAGCTTTTTGCCGTCAACATCAACACCGCCGTATTTTTCTTGTTCTCGCGCATCTTGCGAACAATTTCTAAACCGCTCATGCCCGGCAACATAATATCGAGCACGATGATGTCGTACGCATCCGATAAAGCGTAGATTAAGCCTTCCTCCCCATCGTGCACGACATCGCAATCATAACCGTTTACTTCACACAGCGCTTTAAGTGCGTCCGTTATTTTCTTCTCATCTTCCACAAATAAAATTCTCATTCCACTTACCACCGTTATTTAAAATATTGATGTACAAACTGGTTTTTCTCTAAAACTGCACTCCTGATCCAGTCGCTTTACCGCATTCCTGTCCGCTTCCGCCAATCCTTTATGCCAAAGCGACGTCATTGAAATACAGCCCATCGCCCATGAGACAAAATCCCCTTGCCTTAAGCGAATTATCTGTATCTCCCCTTCGCCCCATTCAACTTTCTCAACCTGACCCGCTTCATCGCGAAGCGCAAACACATATTTATTTGACAACCCATCCGCAGGCATCTTAGCCAGAAGTGCACGCGCATCAATAACTTTATACATCAGGCCCATTCCCGTCCTGCCCACCGCGTGATAACCATTTGCCAACGCCCTGTGCTCTGCTTGCCCAAGATTGTTAAAATGGTAATAAAAAGATTCATCAAAAACGTTAAATCGAATCGAACGAAACTGTGACTTCTGCGCCGCGAAAAAGGCCAGTAATTGCGCTGTCGCCTGAGGGGATGCCGCCAAGAGCCTGTCCACTTCCAGCGTTTGTTCATACGGATTATACAAAGCGTCTTTCTCGCACTGATACAGCGCATACCCTTCAGGCCGTCCGGTTTTATCATACACGATCAACATATCTTCCGGCGCCGTATCACGCTCAAAATGGTAGCGCTCCAACTCGCCAAACAGGCACATCCCATGCGTTAAAGCCGCAACCCTGCCGTGCGCCTCCTGCATTTTTTCATATGGCGCGGCGACATCGATTGCAACGCGATCAAAAGCGCCTTCTTTCAGCCAGGATAACGGCAATGTGTACTCATACTTTACCGCTCCCCAACCAAATCCCGCTTTTTTATAATAAGCAGGGTTATAAGGCTGCAACATCGCCAGCGCCAACGCGTTCTTCTTACAGTATTCAATAAAGAAGTATACCATCTGCGCGGCGATGCCTTCCCTGCGCCGCGCCATATCAACCGCTACGCCGCTTAAAGCGCCGACCGGCAGCATACGGCCATAAAAATTCATTTCAAGCACATGAAACGTAAAAACGCCATAAACCTCATCTCCTTCACAATAGACGAAGATAAGGTTGCGCTTCATTTTTGAAGCCGCCTGAAACGACTCGATATACTCTTCTACCGCCGCTGCACGCGAATACTGCGGCATATAGGACTGCGCTTTGATACGCGCGGCTTTTTCGTAATCCTTCTTTTCAATCTGTCTTATTTGCCTGTCCATCGCGCCATCCGTTTGTTAATATTGAACATTAAAAATTATTTTATCATATCTTAAGAAAAAATACAATTATGAACTACTCTGCACCAACACTTAATAAATTATGTACTGTAACAAATCGGTACCCCGTTTTTCTCATCTGACGGATGATCTCATCCAATGCCTGCGGTGCACAGGCCGCATCATTGTGAAAAGCGATGATATCACCGGCCGCAACCGCTGAAATAACGTTGTTTACAGCGGATTGTGCTTCTGCACTTTGCCAGTCCAAAGAATCCAGGCTATGGATGATCAACAACTTGTTTTTATTTTTGCACGCTTTAAAGACATTTTTATTCACACAGGCATAGGGCGAACGATAGAGGTTGATCTCCTCGGAATAGATGGCTCCAATGGCACTATCTGCTTTCTCGATATCCTGCGCAATCTTCCGTGCCGACAGGCCGCTGATATCTTCATGAGCATAGGAGTGGTTCCCGATCGCATAACCGGATTCCACGATAACTTGCGCCATATTCGGGTTGTTTTCGACCCACTGGCCTGTCAGAAAAAACGTCGCTTCCACACCGTGTCTGTTTAATACGTCGATGATTTCGGCTGTATAGTCATCCTCTGTGTCGTTTACTTCAATCGTCAGCGCCACTACTCTCTCATCCGTATTGATTTTCAATATCGCCCCGCTGGCAACAGGATCAAGTATCCCCTTTACAGGCGGCGACTGTTTTTCTTCCGGCTTTATTCCATCTCCCCTTCCGTTAACTGCAACGATGCAAATAATTATGATCAAAACGATGGCGAGAAGAATAAGCAGGATTCTCTTTTTTGATAAATACATTTCTTTCCTCCCTATTTACTTTCTATAGCTATATTATTGCACACCACTCGTTTTTATTCGGCAGCACAACTAAAAAAGGCTGTCCTTACGACAACCTTTTTCATCTGCATCCCTTAGTCTTCATCCGAGTTACTTAAAACTCTTTCGTATAGAGGTACTTAATGCGCGCATAACGCTTCTTATCCTC
>CALGIV010000266.1 GCA_937914785.1 uncultured Eubacteriaceae bacterium
GGACCAACTGGACCTACGGGCGCAGATGGCACCAACGGCGCAACTGGTGCTACCGGCGTAATCGGGCAGACAGGACCAACTGGACCTATGGGCGCAGTTGGCATCGGCGGCGCAACTGGTGCTACCGGCGTAATCGGGCCAACCGGGCCGACAGGCTCCACCGGATCGACGGGGCAACGCACGACAGTAATCTATTTAGCAACCGATCAGTCGGTCAGCGATGGAGGATGGGTCGGACTGGGCACATCTTCATCGTCGTCATTGTTTGTCGAGAGTACAGTCACAATACCGGTAAACGCCACCATTGTTGGTTTGGTATTAAATATCAGAAATAATACGTTATCCAATAACACCTCGGCCACAGCTACAATTTTTACCAGCCCATGTGGATTTGGCCCCTCCTCAAACACAGGGATCTCGGCTACAGTTGAAGGCCCAAATACTGCTGAAACACCCAATTGCTTTGCAGCAGGAACTGGAAATATCGCCGTGTCGCAAGGCTCTCTTTTATCCGTACAACTTACCACAAGTCAGGGCGTGGGCGCGTTAAGCCGTGGTGTTGCCGCTACTGTTTTCTTGAATATATAGACAATTGCAAGGAATGCTCCCATGTTGAAGCATAATCTTACGAGCGCAGGCTGTCGGTTCCTTGCTGCACCAGCCTGGTATGTATACCTCACAATTCAGGCGATGCAAAAGGAAGGTTCTGGCAAGCCGCACTTTTACAGGCAGTTTATTTTCCCGACATAAACATCTTCATTGAGCCGACCGCGCTTCACCCAACGGCTTATCTATTTACGGCGACATTTTGCACATCTTTATCTGACTTGTTTTCTTTACACAAACCAACATTTTTACTCAACTCAGGTTAACCGACACGCTGCCGACACAAAATTCTGACTATACGACGGCCAATACGCTTACTATTAAGCAAATGGTAATTATGAGATCAACTACTGGATTCTCATAAACACCAACTGTAATATAAATGCAATATCCGGCGTACGTCACCCCTCCTCACAAACGCGCAGCTCTTAAGCATTCTCTCGACAGCAGCTCCACCCTTACATTTGATGGGCCTGTTTACCACTGCCTTTTCAATCCAGAGACAGTCTTGATTTAACGTTTGCAATATCAGGCATACTGCCTTCCGGCCTCGAAGCTGCCGTCAACAAAAATGCCAATGCGATGTTAACCGTCAAAAGCTTTAACGGAAAATCTGAACTCACCTAGCAATTTAACAAAGCTTACACTGTATGGTGCAAGTTTCTTTATAGTTTCCATCAATACTGCTGCATAAATTTATCAACTCTTTATTGGCAGGATTATTTGACGACAACGCAACAACACTTCATCGTTGTTTTGGAACAGGGATTGTTATATACTTATAATTGGCTTTGAATATATAAGGTGAGCGAAGGTTATTTATAAACTGCGGGGTATTATTGTGAAACGGATAATCACGGAATGTCATAGATTCCTGAAAAATTTTGAATACACCTATGCTTTTTGTGGCGGTTATGCGCTTGAGTTAGCTACCGGCAAAAGCAACCGCACTCATTCTGATATTGATATAACTTTATTTAACGAAAACAGAAAAAGTATTATAACTTATATCTTGAACAGCGGTTGGAATGTTTATGAACCGCTGCATTCCGTAAATAGTTTACGGCTTATAACTGACCCAAATGATGAAGGAACTCAGAACCGTCTCTATATATGGGCAATAAAACCCGATTGCTCCTTTATAAAAATTATGCCAAAGCCCGACAATGATACTGTTTTTAGTTTCGAAATCTTAGATGATGAACAGGTTGAATTTGATTTTATCGACATCATATTCAATACGCAAGAGGGAGAAAAATTTGTTTGCGACAGCAACAGAAGCATAGCAAGGCAGCTTGATAAAGCCATACTGTATCACGGCGATATTCCGTATCTCGCTCCAGAAATAATCTTATTTTTCATTGCAAATCCGGCATATATCAAATCTGATTATCACAGGGAAAAGAATAATAGCGATTGGAAATCCACCCCTCCTTTTTTAACGGGCGAGAGTAAAGAATGGTTAATAGACGCCCTGAGAAAAGCATATCCGGAAGGCAATCGGAGGCTTGAAGAACTGCTTGCCTTATAACGAATGATATATGCATTCTCTTTCTTTTAACTTATAAGCATACTCCCTATTAAAAAATACCGTAAATTTTCAAAACCACCGGCGTGTGTCCTTTTTTGAGAAGGGCGTTAAGGGACTATGTTGTCTATTCACCACCCGCAAACCATTGATTTCATGCGGTTTTCTTACATCACCACCCCCATCATTATAGCCTTGATATTGCAATGTTTCGTGAATATAGAGGTATCGCGGATTCAACAGTTCCACCTCCTATTAAAATACTGATGTATCGAAATTGCAAAATACAACCTCGAAAAACCATCGTAGATAAATGCCAATGTCACAAAACACATCCAAATATATCCGATATAAATAAATTTCTTCTTGATGCTACCTTAACCACACGTATTTCTTGTTATATTTTAGTCTCAAACGACGAATAATAAAATGAACAGAGCACTTTTTAATACGTCGCAAAGGAGGTTTCCAATGGATGAAAAGAGTATGCAGGTGCTGCAATATTTAGTCGCTCATTATCCCGCAGCAGAATTTAAAACCGGCATTCACAATGAACAGACCAAAGATATGTTGAATGCACTTTCTTTAGAGTATAACGAGCTAAAGGGCGTCTTTGATTATCTCTCTCAGGAAGGCTATATCGCCTATACCGAAAATTATTACTTCGGCCCCAACAACTCATTTCATTTAACCCACAAAGGCAGAAATTATAAAGCCTTTGCACGAATCGATAAGCAGAAATTCAGAGAATCGAACAAATACCTCCGCTGGGCGTTTATCATCTCTGTATTATCCCTGCTCATTTCATTGGCGTCTTTTCTTGCGAATTTTGCTCTTTAAATAACACCATTTACAACCTACTCCTTTGAATTCCTTTATAAATCAAATAAAGATATATGCCGATAAGTATCAAAGAATTATTAATAAAATGATAGTCCAAAGGATACTTTATCAAGTCAAAAACAATTAATTGATATAAAATAATCGTAAGAACAATTTGAACAATACTTTGAATTATTATTTTTTTATCTGAGGATATCCGTCCCAGTTGAGCTAACAAGATGCCAAATAAAATATAGTATAAAACAGATGCTATAAATACACCATCAGACTTAAAATAGATGCTGGCATAACTATTTATAAGATGAAGGATATAAATTAATACATAGTTAATAACAGGGTACAAAAACAGTTTAAAATGTTTTGCTTTATTATTCATAAAAAACCTCCCTATCGCTATTTAAATAAGAGGGCTCTGGCAGAATTATCTGCCAGAACTTGCAATTTTATTTATAGCGTTAACTCGAAAATCTATAATGTTTAATTACGAAGCGCCAAGTAGTACTACCACGTTGCAGTGTACCAAGCCAATTAATTCCAAGGTGGTTGCCAAATGTACCACTATTGATAACATATTTGGTAAATCCAGTATTATAGCTCCAACTTGACGAAGTCGGATACCTGTCTAACCATTGTGTAATATTTTGGTATGGATTCGAACAAGCCATATATACTTCTGATTGATTTACCAAAAGTTGAACACCTGTAGTAGTACTGCACCGCCCGCTAGCTCCCGTCATCAAATATTCTTGACCATTTGCACCAGTTCTTGTCTGATAATCGTATGTCATTGTGAATGATGCACTTAGGGCTTGATCCCAGTAAGTATTTGTATCACTTGCCTTGGGCGCAACTACTAATTCCATATCTTCAGTCGAAGCATACATTGTCACCGTATTCAGCCCTGCTTTCCTAGCATTTACAGTAATATCGCTGGTATCTATTTCGTAGATATTCATCGCATAAATGACGCCTTCTTCGTTTCGAAAATCAACAATACCGATCGGTTGAGCTCCATCCAATTTAGCTTTACATACCAATTCCTCAATGTTCTTTTCTACAGCTACATTATCCTCACGTTGCATTGCATTACTATAAATCGAGCCTGCGCTTACAGGTATACAACTACTTACAATCATAAACAGGATTAAAAACACAAATAATAATTTTTGTTTTTTCATTATCTTTCTCCTTATCCTTCTACTTACTTATAAGCTAAGTTCGCCGATAGTTATACGTTTACACCTCCCTGCTACAACCTACCCTTACAATTCTTTGTAATGTACTGCCGTTGACAAACTTAATATATACAATCAATTTCGTATTTTCACCTAATTATTCTAAATCCTTCTATTTTAATTATAAAGATTTTATATTACATTTTAGTCACATGTAACAATTTTCGATCATTTTCATCGTTATTTTTTTATCATTTTTTTGTTATAAAATATCTTAATCAGATAAATTTAGATCTAAGCACGTGAAGTACGCTTGGGCAACCTTGGCAGATAAATATAAATTAGATAAGCTTGCTATCCACCAGAGTATCGGCCATACAAATTATGCTTTCACAGTTGATCATTACACCGAAAAAGATATTGAATTTTTGAACAGTGAAATGAAAAAAATACGATTTTTTAATCAAAATGACTAACAAATCTACATCGTATACAATTTAGAAAAGAGACATTAAAAACAAAAAAAGGTTGAAATATCAACCTTATATGACTAAAAAAATGGAGCTGGTAATGGGACTCGAACCCGCAACCTGCTGATTACAAATCAGCTGCTCTGCCAATTGAG
>CALGIV010000267.1 GCA_937914785.1 uncultured Eubacteriaceae bacterium
TGGTGCAGCCTATTTGCCGCAAAGTCAGATTGTGCTGTCACAAAGTCTGACTTTGTATGCGCAGTGGGAGCCGGTGGAGTTGGGGCGGGTTGTCTACGACGCAAATGGCGGCAGCGGGAGCAGTGTAGAGGATATAGCGCAAAATAGTTCGTATACAGTGAAAGCAGTGGAGGATGCCGGTATAGTCTATGTGGGGCGTAGCTTTGTCGGATGGAGTTATAATCCTCATGGTGACGGCCCGACGCTGAGCCCCGGTGAAGAAATTGCTGTTACGGGCGATGTCGTGCTGTACGCTCAGTGGAATGATGCAACTGCATACGAGGTTATTTATGATGCAGGCAGTGCTTACTCCGGAAGAGGCGATGGTCGAAAATGGTATGGCCGAGTTCGCAGGGTGGGCAGTAGCCTCAGGTAGCGAGGTTGCCTATAACCCGGTTGATCATATAGAAATTACGGAGGATATTACGCTGTATGCCGTATGGAAGGCGGCAGAGAATGAAGAAGGTTCTTTGCAGGAGACGCCGTGATGATAATATTAAACCAGACTTTTCAAAAGACAGGTGGCCAATTGCCGGTATAATTACTTATAAAATCGGTTTACTATGTTAGAGATAAATAAATCATCGTTCCTTCTTCTATGTTTTTATTTCCAACTGTCATAGCGCTTTTCCAGCAGGTGAAAAACGCGTAAAACCCCGCGGCTGGTTAGAATTCAAAGGGAGAGACAGCTGCTCAAGCGGAAGCCATTCGTTGCTCGGCAAGGCACGGCCTTTGGTGGGCCGTGCCGCATTCAATATTTGATGGTATATATCAAGAACTCTATATTTAAAACTAAGCTATTATCAGGAGACAGACATTCAAACAATAACATTTGAATTTAATTAAGACCCCAAAGGAATACCTGCAAGAATCCGGCTTTGAAAAAGCAGGGGCGTTCTTCAATACATATTGAAAGCTTAAAGGAAGCGGGGCGGAAAATTGGCCGATACACACACGGCCAATTTTAGCTTTGCGGCGCAGCCCACCCAAAGGCTGCGGCGTGCGAAGCGACGGACGGCTTCCGCTTAAGCAATAACATCCCCCTGCTTTTCATCCGCCGGCGGCTTTTTGCCGCGCTTTTCAGCTGCTGGAAAAGCGCGAAGTATTCAAGGAATAAACAATTAACAAAAGCCAAACATTAAATCAGCCAACATAACACTTATCACAACGACCCTAAAACCTTGCTTGCAAAACTACATTATTATCAAAAATAAGTTTTTAACTGACAGTATTTAAACTGAAAAAAGCTTAAAGAATCGATGTATTTTCGAACAATATAAAATAAAATGCAAGTAGGCAAAAGCCAAAAACCTGTTGCATTTTTCTGTTGTGTTCTTTACACGTATTTGATATACTAACATAATCAGTCATATTATAAACGTTAGGAGTATTAATTTATGAAGAAAACGAGCTTGATGATATTAACGATATTGCTGGCACTAAGCCTGACGGCCTGTTTTGGTTCCGCGCCGCCGGCGCCGGACCCGACAGAGCCGTATGAGCTGAGCAATATTGTGGGCAATTTTGTCGAAGGCGGCACATATGAATTTACGGCGACGGTTAAGCTTGGTACGGCAGATGGCTTTGGCGATATTGAGGATGCCGAAATCGTTGCAGGTGAAATGTTTGCCGAACATGTCGTAAGCGGCGAAGTTACATTGACAAACCTGAATGAATATCTGGCAATTCAGGGTGTGTTGCATCTGAATACCGATATCTTTACACTTTCGCAGGAAGAACAGGATGCGTTGTTGCCCTACATTACAAAAATCATTTTGAAGT
>CALGIV010000268.1 GCA_937914785.1 uncultured Eubacteriaceae bacterium
GACTCCACCCCATCCCAAAGCTCATCCGCACTCAACGGCTCATAAAGAGCATACACTGCGCTCCCGGCTGCACCAAGCTCTTCCAGCAATTGACAAGCCGGCTCTTCCATCAATGTCTGTACGGTCAATTCTACTTCATACATCACTTATCCACCTTACTCTTCATCATCATAAATACTGCCGCCGATAAACTCGCGGATGACCGAATTGGTCAAAATCGCCCGTTCGTTTTCAATCGGCACAAAATAGGATAAAAGTTCGATTAAACGCTGCGCCTCACTATAGCAACAGCTTTGCCGTTCGACTTTTTCAAGCAGCGGCAACGCATACCTTTTCAATACGGAAAACTCATAAAACAACGACGTATTAATGATAAAATCTGCTTCTTCCTGATATGGAAAGATATTACTTTCTTCACCTTTTTTGATTTTCTCCCACATCGTCATCGTCGATTCCGCACTGTTACCCCGCACACGGCTATCCCGCACGATCCGGCGAATCAACCGCGTATCCGACGTCGGAATATAATTATGCTGATCGATATTCAACTGCGTAAGCGCATTCAAATACACTTTGTATTTCTTGTTTTTGGGGATTCGCCGCGTCAGCGCCTCGTTTAAGCCATGGATACCCTCAACGATGAGAATATCATCCTCACCGATTTTTAATATCTCGCCCGCCTCACGCTGCCCCGTAACAAAGTTATACAGCGGCATCTGAACCTCTTCTCCGACCGACAATTGCTCCAAATGATCGTTAAACAACATGACATCAACCGCTGAAATGCTTTCAAAATCCGGTTTTCCATCTTCTCCCAGGGGAGTTTCCGTTCTGCTGAAAAAATAATTATCCATCTCAATCGTGTGCGGACGGACGCCGCGCACAATCAATTGATTGCGCAGACGCTTCGAAGTCGTCGTCTTACCGGCCGACGTCGGCCCGCTCATTAAGATGATTTTAACATCCTTCCGGCTTGCCGCAATCTCATCCGCAACCATATTAATAAAATACTGATGCCGGTCTTCGGCAATGATAATCAAGTCGTTGATCGCAGAGCTTTGAACCATCTCGTTTAAATTTGCGATATGGTTCACACCTAAAAAGTCTCCCCAGCGTTCGTACTTATAGCCTTCTGCAAACAACTTGCGGTTCGCCTGATACTTGTTCAGCTTCTCGGGGTTCTCCCGCGAAGGCCACAACAACACGACACCCGGCGGACGCTGCACAATATCAAACGCAAAGATTTCGCCGGCAGTTGTCAGCATCTTCCCGTAATAATAATCATAGTAACCGTTCAGCTCACACAGTTCAACCTTCTCGCTGTCCAGCAATTTGACAATGGAAGCGACCTCATCGCGGCCTTCGTAAGAAAACATTTCCGCCGCTTCATCCCGCTCCATCGATACGATGTTAAACGGCACATTATTATCGCGCATTTCATACATCGCCTCTTTAATCTGCATCAACATCTCACCCGTAATCATCTCTTTCGGATTGACCGGCTCGCAATACACCCCGCCGCCGGAAGAGCGCCGCACATAAATACTGCTGTCTTGCTGTGTCTGCTCGTATGCGGTAACGAACAGCATCAATAAACTGCGCTCATAGACCTTATTGCCGGGAATCGTCGACAGCGATAAAAACTCTACCTCACAATCCGCTGTCAGCGAATGGTTCAAATTCTGCATTTCATTGTCTACCAGCGCCGCTGTAACATATTTTCTATCTTCAAGCTTCTGACGTAATGCCTCAAGCGTCGTACACGCTTCTACTTTCAACGTCTCACCTGTATTTACAATTTTTACTGTCAGCATCTCTTATGCGCCCCCCTGCTGCTTTAAATGCGCATCCATCGCCTCATTCAGCAATGTATCACAGCGCTCGTTATAATGATCCCCACTGTGGCCCTTTACCTTTTCAAACGTCACGTCGTGACGCGCGCAAAGGATATCCAAGAGCTGCCACAGCTCACGGTTCTTTAATTCCTCGCCTTTCGGCCGATACCAGCCTGCCTTCTTCCACTGCATTAACCAGCCCTTTTCAAACGCATTGACCACATAAGCGGAATCGCTGTAAATTGTCACTTTACACGGCTCTTTGAGCATCTGCAGCGCCTTGATGACCGCGATTAATTCCATCTTATTGTTCGTCGTGTTTTCAAATGCCTCGCTGTATTCTTTGATATGCCCCTTCGCTTCGTAAATCAAAACGATGCCGATCGCACCGATATTGTCTGTCTCGCTGTCGTTGCCGCGGCATCCGCCGTCGGTATAAATCTTAATTTCCTTCATCGCTATATCCCCAACTCCTCAAGATAACAGCCTAACGCCTTTAAATAATGCACCAAAAATTCCCCTTCGCGAAAAATCTCATACTGCTTTTTCATCGCCGAATACGGGATGCTTTTCCTGCCTCCCTGCCCGGCGCCGTCGCAATAAGACTTGATTGTTTCAAAATCTACGAGGTAATATTCGTCACAAAACGTGAAGTGCACCAGAATAAATGCCGCGGCGCCGCCTTCGGCATACGCTTCCATAAAACGCAGCTGGTGCTCGTGAATGTTCTGAATCGGCAGGCTTTTCAGCGAAGTCTCCTTCGCATCAAAACAGATGGGAACGCCCTGCACATTGCCGATATAGTCCACCGTAGACTCTTTGCCGAAATATGCCAGCGTAATGACGCCTTTTCCCTTATCGAATTCCACAGGCGTGATCGGCGTCGAAATCTTTTGAATCGCTGCCAGGCGGTGCCGCAAATAAGCTTCATTCGTCAGATTGATCAGTTCTTCAAATGTGCTGCCGCGCAACCCTCTCGTATGAAAATACCCCATTACTGCCTGCCTGAAAACGCCTTTTCGAAAACCAGCGGACAATCCACTTTAAAACGAAGAGGCTCCTCTCCAATGACGACGACCTCATCCGCCTTTAAAAGCTGACTGTCGACGTCGTAGCGCCGCTTAAACGCCGCATTGACCGCCGCATTGCCGTATTTTTTATCGCCAACTACCGGACAACTTAAAAATGCCATATGAGCACGTATTTGATGATACCTTCCTGTTTTTAACAGTATACGGCATAAATGCTTGTTGTCATTCGATTTTACACTGATGATCTCTGTTATAATCTCTTTTGCGCCAAGGCGCTCATTTGCATAGATGTGTGCCGTCTTTGTACGCTCGTCTTTGTGTAAATACGCGCGATACACCCCCGGCTTTAACGTCTTGCCGCAAAGCAAGGCTGTATAATACTTCTTGATTTTGCCTTCATTGCTCAAACGGCTTAACTTTTTAGCCGTAAAGTAGTTCTTCGCCCCCACCATCAACCCCATCGTATTCGTATCCAGCCGGTTGATAAACGACGGCGTATACGTGCGTTGCACCTCCGGTGCATATTCACCCTTATGCTCTAAATAAGATGCAAAAGCGGCTGAAAGGTCGCACTTTACATCCGTTCCGCCCTGCGCACTTTCGCCTGCCGCCTTATCGTAGATCAACATATCTCTATCTTCATAAACAATACGCGTCTCATCGAGTGCATATGCTGTCCGACGCGCCTCTTCCTTCTTTTCATTATCATAAAGATACACGCTGATCCTGTCCCCGGCCACAAGACGCCTGTCGGCCTGGGCGCGCCTGCCGTTTACCTTCACATCTTTATTGCGAATCATCTTTTGAAGACGCCCGTAAGGAATGTTTTTATAGTATTTTGTTAAATATTTATCAAGTCGTTGTCCGTATTCGGACTCACTAATTACAATTTCTTCCATAAATGCTCCACAGGTCACGGATATAGGTTAAAATATTATATCTTATTCGACGCCTGAAATCAATTAATCAATTATCGAATCAGGGAGTTCGTATAGCCATTTTCAAGGCGGTAGCGCCGCAACGACGTAAAATACGCTTCATCCATAAAAGGCGCCACATCGCAGAGCAACGCATACTCATTATAGATCTGCATGACGGCATCACACTTTTGCCCGAGTACATCGTAGTTGGCCTTGCGCGCATAATCAATAAACAATCCACGATGATGATAAGCAAACATCGCTTCCGCCGTCGTCGCAAAATCTTCCCAGGAATCCTTCAGCGCATATCCATCGACAAAGCCTTTTGCACGAAAAACCTCCCGCTCATAATCTACCAATATTTCATAGACTTCATAAAAGTTCTTTTTTACGCCTTTTTCATCATACACGGCGACATCATAAAAATAATCCGCTTCCGTATCGTCATAATAACCTTCTTCACTCGTCTGAACCGTCAACTTTTCAATCAAAGCGCGCAACTCCGCATCCCGCGTGATAAAATGCGAAAACTCGTGCAGATACGTATCGATCATCACGCTGTAGGAAGTACATTTGGCCAATACGATATCCGCTTCATCTGTGTAAACACCGTTTAATTCCACATTGCTGTGCCGCAGCCAGCAATGCCTGCTCAAATAGACATTCTCAATCGCCTTGCTCACATTCAGCGGCATCGTC
>CALGIV010000269.1 GCA_937914785.1 uncultured Eubacteriaceae bacterium
AGTTCAATTTTTCAATATCAAATACCGCGCCGGAACGATTGATGCGGCCGGCATTAAACGACTCAATCAGCTCCTCCATCGATAGAATCTCGCGTTCGTCTCCGCTGCTCCAGCCCAACAGGGCGACAAAATTCGTCAACGCCTGCGGCAAATAGCCTTTCTCCTTAAAGTCTTCAACGGCCACGTCGTCATTGCGCTTGCTCAATTTCTTTTTATTCGTATTCAACACGGTCGGCAGATGCATAAACGCAGGCGCCTGCCAGCCGAACAACTCGTAGAGCAACACGTGCTTCGGCGTTGAGGAAATCCACTCTTCCCCGCGAATGATATGTGTAATTTCCATCAGGTGATCGTCGACGACGACGGCAAAGTGATACGTCGGAAAGCCGTCCGACTTGATGAGTACCTGATCGTCCAAATCGTCGGTATTAAAAACGATCGAGCCGAATACCTGATCGTCAAATTCAATTAGCTTGTCTTTCGGCATATCGAGACGAATCACGTGTTCATCACCTGCTTCAATACGGCGCCTGATTTCCTCTTTTGTCAGGTTTCGGCAATGCTTATCATATTTCGGCGTCTCGCCGCGCGCTGGCTGGACGAATTGCGCGCTGTCTGTTCTTCGCGCAATTCGTCCAGCCGCTCCTTCGTACAGAAGCAATAATACGCCACTTCCTTTTCCAAAAGCTCCTCGGCGTACTGATGATAAATCTCCAGCCGCTCAGATTGAATATACGGCCCTTTTTCACCCTTTTGAACAATTTGACCATCTTCATCTTTATACACGCCTTCATCCCACTCAAGACCACCCCAACGCATCGCATCGATCAGCTTTGAGATCGCATCGTCAACAAAGCGCGACCGGTCGGTATCCTCAATGCGCAAGATAAAGCTGCCGCCATTTTTCTTTGCCAGCAAATAATTATATAATGCCGTACGGTATCCGCCAACGTGCAAATACCCCGTCGGAGACGGCGCAAATCGAACCCTCATTTTATGTACCCTCCGCCTGCTTTCATTTCATATAATCCGGGCCGCAAACGGCCCTGTCATAACTATCGTAATATTATAGCATACTTTTACGGCATACAACAGGGAAAACACAAAAATAAAGCGGTTCTGCCGCAGACTGCTTTCATCGATATAACAGGTATTGCCGTTGACAAACTCAGGCCATTATATTCCATAAAAAACATCATTGGCCTGGGCAACAAATATCCGCCTTTCCGCCTTGTTCCGCTAGACGAATACAAACCCGCCAAACACATCAAACCCGATAATTCAAAATTGCACTTGACTTTCCCCCTACCGGAAGGCGTATAGTAGATTCATACCCGGGCAATACGAACAGGAGGTTTAGGATAAACTATGATGTCGATCGGCGCTTTTTCCAAAATCAGTAACGTTACGACCAAAACCTTACGGTATTACGATGAGATTGGATTATTAAAACCTGTCTATGTCAATATCAATAACAATTATCGTTATTATGACGTATCACAACTTAAAACCGTCCTGCTCATCAGCAAGCTGAAACTGTACGGCTTTTCGCTGGAGGAGATCGCAGCAGTCATCCAAACACCTTGCGACAACGGCGCATTGCTGATGTTAATCAAGCAAAAGCGGCAATCCATTTTCCAGCAAATCAAACATTTCGAGCACGTTTTAAGCCGGCTGAATGAGGAAATTAAAAATTTAGAAAGGGGCATTCACTTAATGTCTTATTTAGATGAGATCAACGTTCAACTGATCGAAACACAGCCAAAAAATATTTTATCCATCAGAAAGCGCATAAATGTCGCCGATTACGGCCTTCATATCCGCGCGCTCTTTAGCGATATCGAAAAAGCAAACCTGACGCCCGTCGGCGCGCCGATGAGCATCTTTCACGACGAAGCATACGATCCCGAAAACTACGATATAGAAATCGCCGTGCCCGTCAAAGAAAACACCGGCCAGACGCGCACCCTGTCCGGCAACCTGTGCGCGATGGTAACACTGAAAGGCCCTTACAACAACCTGCCGTCCGTTTACGCCAGGCTGCAGGAATGGGTTGAAGCCAACGGATACCAGATCACCTCTCCGTTCTACGAAATTTACCTGACGGATCCGGGACAGACCCCGCCGGAAGAAAACATCACGGAAGTATACCTTCCCGTTGCAAAACGTTAAAAAGGAAAAGGAGCTTTAATAAGCTCCTTTCATTCTGTCAAAGAACCCCGGTTT
>CALGIV010000270.1 GCA_937914785.1 uncultured Eubacteriaceae bacterium
AATAATACGATCGTTCACGTTGCGGAAAAGCGCTTGCCGTTCGGCGGCGTCGGCAACAGTGGTATGGGATCTTATCACGCGAAAAGGGGCTTTGAGACGTTTTCGCATGAGAAAAGCGTTTTAAAAAGTGCCGCTTCTTTTGAACTGCCATTTCGTTATCCGCCGTATAAAAACAAGATTCATATGTTAAAGAAATTTTTAAAGTAAGCGCAGGCATCTGCGCTTTTTTCGAGGAAGATATGATGGAAAAGTATTTTGAATATGGAAAAAAAGAACTGGATTATTTAAAGAACAAAGATAAACGCCTGAAAGAGGTGATCGAAAACGTCGGGATGATCAAACGCAAAATAGATCCCGATTTGTTTGTCTCTTTAATTTATACGATAATCGGGCAGCAAATATCGACAAAGGCACATCAAACTGTCTGGCAACGCTTTGTCGATAAACACATATACATTACTCCCGAGACGATATCATCGAGTGACATTGAGACGATTCAATCCTGTGGGATGTCGTATCGGAAAGCTTCTTATGTTTTAGGCGCTGCGCAAAAGGCAGCGAGCGGGGAATTGGATATCGAAGCATTGTATGATATGACGGATGAAGAAATCTTAAAATCGCTGACCTCATTAAATGGCATTGGCATCTGGACGGCAGAGATGTTGATGTTGTTTTCAATGGGGCGGATGGATATCTTCAGTTACGGCGATCTGGCAATTCACCGCGGACTGAAAATAATTTACCGCCACCGAAAAGTGCCCAGAGAGCTCTTTGAGAAATACCGCAGGCGTTACAGCCCTTACGGAAGCGTCGCCTCTCTTTACATTTGGGCAGCTGCCGGCGGTGCACTTGAGCAAATCGCTGAACTGCCCTGACTTGTAAGGTTTACAATACAGATAGATAGATTTCAGCTGCAGAATCGTAAGCAGTGTTTGTATAAAAGGAGGAAGTCATGCCACGAGTAGTATTTCCATACGGAAAAGATTTTTTAGCCGTCGATATTCCGGATGCGCGGTTTGCCGGTGAGTTAAAGAGCGCGATGCACGATTACGATGCCAAAGCGACGCAGGAAGAGATCGTGCGTGCTGCGATCGAAAACCCTGTCGGTACGTCGCGGTTGTGTGAAATGGCAAAAGGGAAGAATAATATCGTCATCATTGCCAGCGATCATACGCGGCCAGTGCCGAGCAAAGTCATTGCACCGTTGATGCTCGAAGAGATCCGGCGGGGGAATCCGGATGCGCAGATCACATTTTTAATCTCGACAGGTTGCCATCGGGCGATGACCGAAGAAGAACTTAATGAGAAATTTGGTGAAGCAATCGTTAAAAGCGAACGGATCTTTATCCACGATTGTGACGATGAGGAGATGCTCATCGACTTGGGCACACTGCCTTCCGGCGGGCGGCTGATCGTCAACAAAACGGCGATAGAGGCAGATTTGCTCATTGCCGAAGGTTTTATTGAACCGCACTTCTTTGCAGGTTTTTCCGGTGGACGTAAAAGCGTACTGCCCGGCATCGCCAGTCGGAAAACGGTATTGGCCAATCATTGTGCGGCATTTATCGAAAATCCCTGTGCGCGTAACGGAATCTTGGAAAATAACCCGATTCATATCGATATGCTGCATGCAGCGCGGGTTGCACGATTGGACTTTATCGTAAACGTCGTGATCAATGCGGAAAAAGAAGCCGTCTATGCCGTAGCAGGAGATTGTGATCTGGCTCACAGGCAGGGCGTTGACTTCTTGTGTAAGCAGTGTAAAGTGCAGCGTATTCCATCTGAAATTGTTATCACGACAAATGGCGGCTATCCATTGGATCAGAACATCTATCAGGCCGTCAAGGGGATGTCGACGGCTGAAGCGACGGTAAAAGAAGGCGGCGTGATCATTATGCTCGCAAAATCGAACGACGGGCACGGCGGCGAAGCGTTCTACCATACGTTCAGAGAAGAAAAAGATTTAAAGAAAATGATGAACCGGTTCTTAAATACGCCTGCAGAAGAGACGATCATCGACCAGTGGCAGTCACAGATTTTTGCCCGCTTACTGATGAAGGCGCGTGTGATTTATATTTCCGATGCACCAGATGATATGGTAAAAGAGTTGCATATGATTCCGGCACATTCGATTGAAGAGGCGATTGAAAAGGCAGATGCACTTCTGGGGCATCAAAGCGGTAAAATTCTGGCGATACCGGATGGCGTTTCGGTAATCGTGCTATAGGAGGAGGCTTATGAATAAAGTCATCGTTATCCCTGATTCTTTTAAAGGAACGCTTTCCTCGGAAACGATCTGCGAAGTGATTGAAAAAAAGGTCGTTGAGTATTATCCCGATTGTGAAGTGGTCAAAATCCCTGTTGCGGACGGCGGGGAAGGCAGTGTCGATTGCTTTTTATCCGCCCTTGGCGGTCAAAAGAAGGTTGTAAAAGCAACAGACCCCTTCTTTGAAGAAATGGACTCTTTCTATGGCTTGATTGATAATGGCAGAACGGCTGTTATCGAAATGGCTTCCTGCGCCGGTCTGCCGCTTGTCAAAGACCACAAAGACCCTTCAAAAACCACTACATATGGTGTAGGAGAATTGGTAAATGAAGCAATATATAGCGGTGTCGAAAAAATCATCCTCGGCCTTGGCGGGAGCGCGACGAATGACGGCGGGTGCGGTGCGGCCGCAGCCGTCGGTGTAAAGTTCTATGATAAAGAGGGCAGCGCGTTCGTCCCGGTCGGCGGCACGTTAAAAGAGATTGCGCATATCGACATCAGCGAGCGGGACAGGCGACTTGAGGAAGTCGAAATCGTCACGATGTGCGATATCGACAATCCGATGTACGGTGAGACGGGCGCAGCGTATATTTTCGGGCCGCAAAAAGGCGCGGATGCGCAGATGGTCCTATCACTCGATGCCGGCTTAAAACACTTAAGTGCAATAATCAAGCGCGACCTTGGCCTGGATTTAAGCCGGGTTCCCGGCGCCGGTGCAGCTGGTGCGATGGGGGCGGGAATGATCGCGTTCTTCTCATCCAATCTGCAGATGGGCATCGAGACGGTCTTGGATACGGTCGGCTTTGAGGAAAAGCTTGCCGGATGCGATATGGTCTTTACGGGAGAAGGAAAGCTCGATACGCAAAGCCTGCGCGGAAAAGTGGTCGTCGGTGTCGCCAGGCGTACCAGGCCGCATAATATTCCCGTAACCGTTATTGTCGGCGGAGCGGATAAAGAAATTGACGAAGTCTACGACCTTGGCGTCTCAAGTGTATTTACGATCAACCGTATGCCGCAGGAGCTATCCGTCAGCGCGCCGGACAGCAAGGACAATCTTGCTTTTGCTGTCGATAATCTGATGCGGTATACGAAGTTGATTCAGCGTTAGGGGCGGGGAATGCTCCCCGTTTTTCTTTTTCGGTGGCTTTTGTTGAATTCAATGTTTACATCGGATAAAAACTTTGATAAAATTAAATGATATCTTATAGCAGAAGAGGATGAAGCATGCAGAAAGGTCATTATATTTTTTCAGGACACGACACCGTTGAACTGGCGAGACAATACGCTACGCCGCTTTATGTAATCAGTGAAGACATTATTCGAAATAATATCCGAAATATTAAGTCAGCGTTTGAAAAAGAACACATCGATTATGCGGTCAATTATGCCGGAAAGGCTTTTTTAAACACGGCGATGTGCAAGATCATCAAAGATGAGGGCATTTGCGTTGACACCGTGAGCAAAGGGGAAATGTATACGGCGCTGAAAGCCGGGATCGACCCGCAGGACATCACGCTGCATGGCAGTAACAAAAGTGAAGAAGAACTGTGCTATGCGCTTGAAAATGGCATTGGCTGCATCGTCATCGACAGCATGTATGAAATCAGCGTGCTGAACGAATTGTGCGAAAAAAAGAGCCGTAAACAAAACGTCCATATTCGCGTTACGCCAAATATTGAGGCGCATACGCATGAATATGTACAGACGGGCCGGATTGATTCCAAATTCGGCATCCCGATCGGGATGGCGCTGCGCGCTGCACAAAAGGTATCTCAGACGCGATATTTGAAGCTGACGGGCATTCACTGTCATATCGGCTCGCAAATTTTTGCCCAAAAACCCTTTATTATTGCAGCGAACAATATGCTGGAACTGATGTCGAATATCGAAGCGTTGGGTTTGGATGTGCATGAACTCAATCTTGGCGGCGGCTTTGGCGTAAACAATATGACGGACGAGGAGTTGTTTTCTGTCAAAGATTACGCCTCCGCGTTAAAAGAACTGCTTGAGGTCAAATGTCCGGAAATCGATATTCCCGTACCGAAAATTATTGTAGAACCCGGCAGATATATCATCGACAATGCCGGAATAACACTATATACAGTAGGGACGATTAAAGAAATCCCCTATATGCGTAAATATGTAAGCGTTGACGGCGGCTTGTTTGAAAACCCGCGCCCGGGAATGTATGACGCGGTCTACCGTGCCTGTGTCGCCAATCGTTTTGAAGATGAACCAAACGAGCTCGTTACAATCAGCGGGCGATGCTGTGAGACGGATACGCTGATCAACGATATTTTGCTGCCGAAATGTTACCCGGGCGATATCGTCGCCGTCATCAATACAGGGGCTTACAACTATTCGATGGCCGGCAATTACAATCGGCTTCCGCGTCCGGCAATCGTGTTGTTGAAGGGGGATAAAAGCGAGTTGATGGTTCGGCGTGAGACCGAAGAGGACCTCGTTCGCTGTGACGAAGTGCCTTCCTGGTTGAAATAAGGAGAATTATGAACTTAATACAATTTAATCGCGAATATTTGATTGGGTTACTTTATTCAGTGCCCGCGCTTTTACTGGCGATCAGCGCGCACGAATGCGCGCACGCTTATGTCAGCTATAAACTGGGAGACCCGACATCGAAAAATCTTGGACGGATTTCGTTAAATCCGTTCAGACATTTAGATATTTTCGGTACGATCTGTTTGATTTTATTGCGTTTTGGTTGGGCAAAACCTGTGCAGGTAAACCCGAATAACTTTAAAAATCCGAAAGTAGGAATGCTCTTTACTTCGTTGGCCGGACCGGCGATGAATCTGATTTTAGCTGTCTTATTTAGCTTTGTCTATGCGGTCATGTTTAAAATTGCCTACACGGCAGGCATCGATCATAACATTTATACAATCATTATGACGATTGTAAGCTATATTGTATTATACAATGTGTTCTTATGCGTTTTCAATTTGATACCGCTTCCGCCGCTGGACGGCTCTAAAATGCTGGCGACGATTTTTCCGCCGAAGTTGTATTACTACTTTTATAAATATCAGCGACAACTATACTTCCTGTTGATTATTTTAATTTTCTTGGGTGTAATCAGCAAAGTTGTGAATTTTTTAGGCGGGCATTTGATGGATTTTGTTTTGAAGATCGCGTTTAAAGCGGTAGGGTTGCTCTGATGATGGAAGAATACGCCGTCAATACCGGAGGGTTTGAAGGCCCGCTGGACTTGCTTTTACACTTGATTAAAAAGGATGAAGTCAGTATTTATGACATCCCGATTGAGAGTATTACCAAACAATATATGGCGCATATTTATGAGTGGAAGACACTAAATATTGAAATTGCTTCTGAATTCATCGTGATGGGTGCGCAGCTGCTTGAAATTAAATCCAAAATGTTACTGCCGCGCATCGGCGAAGAAGACGAAGAGGAAGATCCGCGTTATGAATTGGCGCAGCGTTTAGCCGAGTATAAAGTGTTTAAGGAAATTAGTGGGTATTTGTCCAAAACTCAGGAGAATTACATACATATCTTTACGAAAGACCCGTTGTATAAGGAGTCTTTCTTTGTAGAGCCGGAATCAATCGATATCGACTTAAACGATCTTGCCGGCATTATCCGGCGTTACATTGCCGAGCAGAAAATTCACGCCGACAACCTGGAAGATTACGAACGCGTTCACTTTGCCTCTGTCAGTGTGGAAGAAAAGATTGCCGAAATTGAAGACGCGCTGCACTCTGCGGGCAGGGTTCAATTTGAGGTCTTGCTTAAGCGCCAGCAAACCCTCAAATTGACCCCTGC
>CALGIV010000271.1 GCA_937914785.1 uncultured Eubacteriaceae bacterium
GGCTCGCCCGCCATAATCAACGCGCACGGTGCAGCAAACGGCTGACTTGAACGCTCCACTGTTATCGCCATACCGCTGGCAAACTTGCCAAGTTCGGCCGCTTCCATAAACCACGTCTCCGTGATAAAGTGCGGACTATATCCCAGTTCTTTGGCAACTTTGCTCGCTGCAGGCACGCGTCCGCGTGATTCCGGCACAGCGCCCCAGACGTGGCAATCCATCGCTTCATACTCATCTTTCGTCAGGCAATCCTGCTCGCCCGTCATATTTTGAATACAGTCGATCACCGCCGAATCCAAGTCTTCCAGCGCATCGTAATGCGTGATCGTACGCATCGCCAGCTCCTTACTGGAGACGACCGGCAGGGTATGCAGCCAAATATTGCCTTCCGTCAGCCCTTTGTAGCCGCCGTACATCGTCGACGTATTACAGTCAATCGTCAATAGATGGAACATCTTTGCCGGATGAATCATCCGCGTGATACGTCCGCCTTTCAGCTTATCGATCGAATTTCGCACGAAATTCAAATCCCGCGTCGTCGCACCTTTCTCAATCTGTAACACACGTGTGACTTCCATCACCGCCTTAAGCGTCAGCCCTTCAACCGGCAATGTCAACAGTGAAGATACGCCGTTGCCGACGATCGTAAAGACGATGTCTTTGGGCGTAAAGCAGGCCTTTTCGATCAAATCGACGATCGCCTGACAACCTTTTACACAGTTTTCATCCGGCACGGGGTGTCCGCCATGCGTGATGCCGATCTTATTCAACTGAACTTCATCGCCATATTTTAAAATGACATGCCCGCCTGTCAGGTAGTCGCCCAAAACCTCTTCCAGCGCTTTCGCCGCCGTCTGAATGCCTTTGCCGGCGCCGATGACAAAAATACGGTCAACTTCATTTAAATCCACTTCGACAATACCCGGCTTTGGATTGCCGCGGGGCTCAAAGTCCGCGCCGCCAACATAAAGCTTTCCGCCTTCAATACGCACCAATTCCTTGATATTTTCATACGGATCGGCCGCCATCATCGCCGCATCCAAAATCTTTACCATATGCTCACGCAGTTTTTGATTTCCGTGATCTGCCAGCCGTTCTGCATTCTTTATTCTCATCGTCTCACCCTTTCTTTAATCGATATCAAGTCAATTTCATACTACCATAGGGCACTTTAAAAATCAACGGATTTTACATCCGGGCTGAAATTGATTGCAAAAAAAAACCAAACACGCTATAGTGTATATACAGATTAATATAAACTTAAAAATACACTGTGCTAAAGCGAGACAGTACAGTAGTACATAAGGAGGACACTTTATGAAAGACAAAACGAAAATCCGTTCCGTGACTGCCAGGCAAGTCTTCTCCGGCCGCGGTCATCCCGGCGTCGAAGCGACAATCGTCACCGAGAACGGTGCGGTCGGCATCGTCCATGCCACCGCAGGCGTCTCCGTCGGCACGCACGAAATCGCCTTCCAGTATGACGGCGGCACGAAATGGCGCGGAATGGGCGTAACACAAGCTGTGCGTAATGTCAATGAAATCATCGGCCCGGCTCTGATTGGGCTTGACAGCGCAAACCAAATGGAAATCGACCACGTGATGCTGAATCTGCGCGGCCCGGACACTAAAGTAATTCTTGGCGGTAACGCCACAGCGGCCGTTTCCGCAGCCGTTTTAAAGGCCGGCGCAAACGCGCTTGACATCCCGCTTTATCAACATATTGGCGGCAACAGGGCGGTTACTCTGCCGAATGCGTCCTTCGGCTGCATCGGGGGCAGTACGCGTTACGGCACAGGTCTAAAGGCTGGCAGCAAACCATCGTACTCTTTCGTCGCTTACGACTTTGAATCCTATTCCGAAGCCGTACACGCACTGTGGGAAGTTTTCAGCGACTGGAAGCGCCTGATGGCCGAAAAGTGGGCGCTGCGTCCGATTGAAACCTCGGAAGGCTGGACATCGGGCGGCTTTGTCAACATCCCACCCGGCTACGTCGAAAGCGATGAAGTATTATGGCAAATGCTGACCGAGACGATCAACAAACGCGGCTATGAAAACCGTATGGGCATTCAAGTAGACGTAGCAAGCGACTCTTTCTACAACCACGACGAAATCACATACGAAGGCCTGTTCTTTAAGGGTAAGCGCGACCGCGATGAACAGATCGCACTCATTATTCGTATGACGAAAGATTACCCATTTGTCATCATTGAAGACCCACTCTTTGAAGACGATTTTGAAGGTCACGCAACGCTCGTCAAAGAAACAGATATTCAAATCGTCGGCGACGACTTGTTTACGACTAATCCGCAACGCGTCGAACACGGCGTCGCTTTGAGCAGCGCGAATACCGTATTGTTAAAAGTCAACCAAATCGGCAGTATTACCGAATCTCTCGAGATGATCCAGCTGGCTTATGAAAACGGCTATGCCGTTATGCCCTGTTCCAGCCGCGGTGAAAATATCGACATCTGCGACTACAGCGTCGGCATCAACGCCGGCACAATCCGTGAGACGGGCCTTGGCAGCCCGGCGGTGCGCTTTATGCAAATCGAGCGTGAGCTCGGCCGCCGCGCACGATACGCAGGCAAGGCAGGCCTGAAAGGCAGCCGTTTCGAAGTAAAAGGAGGCGAATAAAAATGAACGCTACTCAAATTAAAAATATCGCAGCTTATGTCGCCGTATCCGACAGCGCACTGCCGGCCATTGAGGCAGTCGCTACCTTAAAAGGCGGCGCAAAAGCTTCCGTACTGTGTTGCCCTGCCTTCGCCTCAGCGCCATACGACTGTGGCAACCTGTACGATAAAGACGGCATCTGGGGTTCGTTTGATCCGTCAAACGCCGTCAAAGCCATCAACGAAATCATCGCGCCGCAGCTAGTCGGCCTGGATGCGTCCAACCAAGCCGCCTGCGATGCAGTCCTGATGCAATTCGATAAAGCCCAGGTTGGTAAAAATGCCACAGCGGCCGTCTCTATGGCCATCCTCAAAGCCGCTGCCGAAGCGCTTGAAATCGGCTTATATAAGCATCTGGGCGGACAGCGTGCCTTTACCCTGCCACTGCCTTCGCATCTGTCGCAAAGCGGCAGCACGCGTTACGGCGGACCTTACAGCGCAGGCTACCATCCCGAATACAGCTTTATCGCCTATGACTTTGCCACATTTGAAGAAGCCTCTTACGGCTTGTGGGAAGCCACCAGCACGATGGAGCTTAAGCTCAAGGGCGCGCGGTCACTCGGCGTCATCGACAGCGATCAGGCGATCTGGGATTTGATGACGGAATGCATCTTCTCTTCCGGCAACGAAGGCAAAGTTGGCATTATGGCCGATTTATCTGCACACAGTTTTTACGACGCAGAAACCGGCCTGTATAAAGGTCTGTTTGACAAGCAGGACAAGACGCGCGACGAACTGATGCAGTTGATCATCAAGCTTGTCAGCGACTATCCGTTCGTCTCTATTGAAGATCCGCTGATGGCCGACGACTTCGACGGCTTTGCTTACCTGACACAAAATACCGATATCCAAATCGTCGGCGACGCACTGTTCGCCTGTGATAAAGACCGCTTTATCAAGGGCATCCAGCTCGGTGCGGCAAATGCGATTTCAATCTCCGTCGCCCAGGCCGGCACGGTCAGCGAAGCAGCCGAAATCGCTCAACTGGCCTACGAGAACAACTATGGTATGATCGCTTCCCGCGACCGCGGCGAACGGCTCGATCAATGCGATATTGCCGTTGGATTAAATATGAGCTGCGCCAAAGATGCCGGCATGTTATATACCGGCAATCGCCTGCGCACGATCGAAGATGAGATCGGCAGCCGTGCCCGTTTCTTCGGTTCACGCGGCCTGCGCGGCAAGCGGTTTCAATTAAGATAATAGCAATTAAAAAAGTACAAACTTACATTTTGTATAAAATTATAAAGAAGCGCTGTTTTACCATTTGAACAGCGCTTCTTTTGTTTTTAACAGGGTATAAAACTAAAGAAAAACAAAATGATTCTTCTTATAGCGGAGCACGCCCTCATCGCGCAGCTTTGACAATTCGCTGCTCATCGCACTGCGGTCAACGCCGAGGTAATCGGCCAGCGCCTGCCGGTCGAACGGAATTTCAAAGGTACGGCTGCCCTGCTTTTTCGAGACATCCGAAAGATAGCTGAGCAGCTTTTCCCGCGTCGTCCGCCTCGATGTATGCTCGATCTTCTGCATAAGCTGCAAATTTTTACGCGCCAAAATATAGATCATATTTTCAATCAGGCGGCTGTGAAAAGCACAGCCCGGCGAACACGTCGTGATAATCTTCTCATAATCAAGCAGCATAACAATGCCCCCCTGCGGCGCATAAACGCTGACCGAAAGCTCCCGCTCCCGCGCGCACGTAAATGCTTCGCCAAACAGGCTGCCTGCCGCCGCCTCACCGATAACGATGCGGTTGCCCATCACGTCATCCTTGACAATTTGCACACTGCCTTTTAAAACAGCGCCAACCACCGTCGCCTTGTCACCTTCCAGCCAAACATATTCTTCTTTTTTCAGCAGCCTGATCGCCGCATGCAGACAAGAAAGAAGCGCTTTTAAATCTTCGTCCAAAATACCATTAAACAATGCTACATTGCGAATTTCATTAAAGTATTTCATAAAAACCTCTTTTGTTGTAAATACAACATCCATTTCTATAAAAGTATATTAAAATGCGTATGAAAAGTCAAGTTACAGGAGTAGATTTCAATAAAAATACAACAATAATACTATAAAGCAAAGGAGTGCAACTTATGGAACGTAAAATTATCAAGATTGACGAAGAAAAATGTGTCGGCTGCGGCCTCTGTGCCAACGCCTGTCAACAAGGGGCGATTGAAATCATCGACGGCAAAGCAAAGCTTGTACGCGATGATTACTGCGACGGTCTGGGCAATTGTCTGCCCGTATGTCCTACAGATGCCATCAGTTTTGAAATGCGTGAGGCATTGCCATACGACGAAGCAGCCCCCAAGACAACGAAAGAAACGGCACCTCGCGGATGTCCGGGCACAAACGCCAAGACAATTACTCGCGAAGACGAAAAGCTGGCCTGTGGTTGCTCCAAAGAAGACCATGAAAAAAGTATTGTGCGCACAGATGACGGCGGTCATAACGAACCCGTCAGCCGGCCGATGCCGAGCCGCCTGAATCAATGGCCTGTACAGCTGCGTCTCATCGCGCCGAACGCCGCATATTTAAAAGGAGCTAAACTGCTCATCGCCGCCGATTGCACAGCCTACGCATACGGCGCCTTCCACGATGACTTTATCAAAGGCCGCATCACCCTTGTCGGCTGCCCGAAGCTCGACGACAGCAACATCGATAAACTTACGGCAATCTTTACCGATAACGACATCAAGGATATCCTCGTCGCGCGTATGGAAGTCCCCTGCTGCAGTGGTATCGTCACGCAAGTCACCGAAGCTCTGAAGCGAAGCGGCAAGATGATTCCGTGGCGTATCGTGACGATTGCGACAGACGGAAAAATTGTAGAAGATTAACTTTTGTTATATTTACAATATATTTGTTGTTATTGCAATACTATACTAAGTTTAAACTCAAATAAAAAGAAAGTCGAGGAAAATACAATGACTCACAATATGTTTTGCTTCCAATGTGAACAAACAAAAAATGGCCAAGGCTGTACGACAGCCGGCATCTGCGGTAAAACGGCTGATACGGCAAATCTGCAGGACAGCCTGACCGCCTCTCTGATCGATCTGGCCCAGGCCGTTCAAGGCCACTACACACCGACTGCGGCCACTCTGGTCAAACAGGCATTATTCGCAACATTGACGAATGTAAACTTTGACGCTGCGGCAATTCGCGCGCTTACCGACGCGGTCAGGCGCGAAATTACGGCATATAACGGCAAAAGCAACGATTTTGATATGACGCAGCTTTGGCAGGCGGACGAAAGCATTCGCTCCTTAAAGTCTCTGGTTCTATTCGGCCTGCGCGGCATTGCAGCTTATGCCTGCCACGCCGAAGTACTCGGCCGCACCGACGAAGAGGTCGACGCTTTTCTCTTTCGGGCACTCTATGCAGTAAAAAAAGAAACGACCGCCGATGTGTTGCTGCCGCTCGTTATGGAGACCGGCAAAGTGAATTTGGCCGTTATGAAACTGTTGTATGAAGCTAACACGGCCGCCTACGGCAAGCCGGAGCCCACAGAAGTGACGATGAAAGTCGAAAAAGGTCCGTTTATTGTCGTCACCGGCCACGACCTGCGCGATCTCGCGTTGCTGCTGGAACAGACAAAAGACAAAGGCATCAACATCTACACCCACGGCGAAATGCTGCCCGCACACGCTTATCCGGCATTAAAAGCATACCCGCACTTAAAGGGCAACTTCGGCACAGCGTGGCAGAATCAGCAGAAAGAGTTTGCCGACCTGCCCGCACCCATCTTATTTACCACGAACTGTCTGATGCCGCCGAGAAGCAGTTATGCCGACCGCGTCTTTACGACTGAGGTCGTCGGCTATCCGGGTATAACACATATTGATGCAAAAAAAGACTTTGCCCCCGTTATTGAAAGAGCACTTGCTCTTGGCGGTTACCCTGAAGAGAACATATTTACGGGCATTAACGGCGGCAGTACACTGACGACCGGTTTCGGACACGACACCGTGCTGTCAATCGCCGATAAAGTTATCGATGCAGTCAAGTCCGGCGCAGTAAAACATTTCTTCCTCGTCGGCGGCTGTGACGGTGCAAAACCGGGACGCAACTACTACACGGAATTTGTCAAAAAAACGCCACCCGACAGCATTATTCTTACACTTGCTTGCGGCAAATACCGCTTTAATGATATTGACCTCGGCACAGTCGGCGGCCTGCCGCGCCTGCTGGATATGGGCCAATGCAACGACGCCTACAGCGCGATTATGGTAGCGCTCGCACTGGCCGAAGCCTTCGATTGCGGCGTCAACGATCTGCCGCTTACACTGGTGCTCTCGTGGTATGAACAAAAGGCCGTCTCTATCCTGCTCACGCTGCTGTCGCTGGATATCAAAAATATATACCTCGGCCCGACCCTGCCGGCTTTCGTCAGCGATGATGTTTTGGCTTACCTCGTTGAGAACTTTAACGTCACGCCGATTTCCACACCCGAAGAAGACTTGAAAAAGATTCTGGGTTAAAAGCAGGCGCAATAAATATAAAAGACACGCGAAACCGGCGTGTCTTTTATTATTAAAACGATCATCAATAAAGCACTATTACAACTTGCTGACAAATTAATATCGCTGTAATCTAAAGAATGTTCTTAACAGAGAACTACCGCTCCGTTCCACCATCATCGGGCTGCTTATCATCAGCCCCATCTTTTTGCCCATCATCCGGACTCTTTTCACCGTCTGTTGTCTCATCCGTCTCTTCTCCAACGATAAGTTCTTCTTCCGTGCCATCCTGCAATTT
>CALGIV010000272.1 GCA_937914785.1 uncultured Eubacteriaceae bacterium
GCCATCGTCTCGCCGATGGCTCGTCCGATGCCTAAGATGATGCCGGTCATAATGCCGGATTTCGCAGCGGGCACAACGGTGTAGAAAACGCTGCGTTCGTGTGTGGCGCCGAGTGCGCGTGCGCCCTGATAATAGCTGTTCGGCACGGCGTTAAGTGCGGATTCGCTGACATTGATAATCGTCGGCAGAATCATAAAACCGAGCAGAATGGAGGCGGTTAAGATGCTGTTGCCGTCGCCGCCAAAAGTATCACGCACGAAGGGGATCAGAATAATCAGACCGAAAAAACCGTAGATGACAGACGGAATGCCGGCGAGCAGATTGACGACAGGTTTTAAAAACCGATAGATTTTCTTTGAGCAAAATCGCGCCATATAAATCGACGTGAAAAGGCCGATCGGCACGCCGATAATGATTGCGCCGGCTGTGATGTAGATGCTGCCGAGGATCATCGGCAGAATGCCGTAAATGTCGTTGCCGGGGCGCCACTGAGTCCCGAGCAGAAAGTCGAAAAAGCCGATTCTGGCCATCGCGGGCACACCGTTTGCAAACATAAAGACACAGATGAGCACAACGGCGAGAATTGAGGCGCAGGCAGCGATTAAAAATACGACGTGCATAATCTTTTCTTTCATCCAAAACCTCCGGTTGCGGGCGCGAGGTGCGCTCAGTCAATTTCGTTCCAATGTGTGGTGTGGCCGATAAAAATATCCCGTACTTGTTCTTTCGTCAATTCGTCGAGGGGGTTTTCATTGTTCACGATGACGACGACGCCATCCAAAGCGATGGTAGTCGGTAGCAGCCCCTTTTCAATTTCGCTGTCTTTGAGTGCGCGTGAAGCCATACCGATGTCGCAGATGCCTTCGGTAGCGGCGGCGATACCCGATGTCGAGTCGTTTTGCTGGATCTGTATTTTGGCATTCGTGTTGATCAGTATATAAGATTCTTTGAGCTTCTCCATCACGGGGGCGACGGAAGAAGAACCAACGATGACGATTGTGCCTTCGGGTTTGCGCGAGTCGAAGTTTGTGCTGCTGTTGTCTGCGGCGATATAGCCGGCGGCCTCGACGATGTTCTGGCCGTCGCTGCTTAAAATATAGTCGATAAAGTCCTGAGTCACATCGGTGACTTGTTGTGTCGTGGCGATGTTGAACGGACGCGCGATTCTGTAAGAGCCGTCTCTGATATTTTCAGCTGTTGGCGCTGCGCCGTCGATGATGACGGGCTTGACTGAAGCGTTCAGCGAACCTAATGAAAGGTAGCCGACAGCGTATTTGTAACTGCTGACCGAAGTCATCATCACGGCGGTATTATTTGTGATATTTGCCTCCAGCGTCGTCGCGTCGTAAGGCAGCCCGTTTTCATCGATTAAATATAAATCAAACAACTCTGCAAATGCGCCGCGCGTGCCGGAACCGTCTTCGCGCGAGATGACAGAAATCGCCTGCTCATATTGAAAGCCTTCGTGTTGGGTGCCGCAGGCGGTAAGCAGTATTAATAAAATTATCAGATAGAGGCAGAATTTTTTCCCCACAACGCCCTCCTGTCGATCGATAGGATTTCTGTTTTTATCATATAATATTCACGTTAAGGGAAAAGCAATAGGATGTTAAATCTATGTTAAATCTTAAATTTGGCAGGAATCATTGTGTTTAAGAGGCGCTATTAAAGCGCCTCCCAGGTTGTAATCTCTCCCATAAAAATTTGTTGTATCTGTTTACTTTTAAGTCCGTCAAACGGATTGTCGTTGTTGACGATAACGGCGACGCCGTCAAGGGCGATCGCGGTGGGGGTCAGTCCTTTTTGCATCTCGCTTTCTTTAAGCGGGCGCGAAGCCATGCCGATATCGCAGATGCCGTCTGCAACAGAGGCAATGCCGTTGCTCGAATCGCTCTGTGTCAAGTCGATTTGCGCCTCATCGTTTAACATCAGGTAGGCTTCTTTTAACTTTTCCATAACCGGAGCGACAGAGGATGAGCCGACAATGATTATTTTTCCTGTCGGTTTGGCCGTGCTGAAAGGCTGTGGGTCAGTCGCAACGCTGATATAACCATTGTTTTCGATAATCTGCTGACCGGAGTCGCTTAAGATGAAGCGTACAAACTCTTTTGCCAGCTCACTTTGTTGCGATGTCGTGACGATATTAAACGGACGGGAAAACTTATAGCGGCCGTTTTGGACATTGGCAGTCGTAGGCTCAACGCCGTCTATTTTCAGCCCTTTTACGCTGTCGTCCAGTGAACCCATCGATATGTAGCCGATGGCGTTTTTGTTTTTGTTTACGCTCGTCATCATGACGGCGGTGTTGTTTGTCGTCATCGCCTCCTGCGTCGTCATATCGATTTTATTTCCATTTTCATCGGTAGTCTCAAGTTCAAAGAGTTCGACAAATGCACTGCGCGTACCGGAACCTTCTTCACGCGTTAAAACACTGATTTCTCCCAAGCCGGAAGGATCTGTTCCGTTGCCGCCGCATCCGACGAACAGAAGGGCGCATAAAACCAGTAAGCCACTTATTATTTTTTTCATTTTTTTCTCCTTCATATTTTTATTGAGTTTACAAATTAATCATACAGGTGCATTGTAAAGTCAAAAAGACGTCTATTGTTAAAAAAATGTTAATTTATATTTTCAGTATAATAACAGGCGCCTCAAATTAGAAAATCAGATTATACGGACAACGTGTAATAAATTGTACGGCCTGTTCATAAAAGTTAATTATGAAAGCAGGTGAGGATATGGCGGTTGGTATTCAATCGGGAGAAATTATAAAATATGCTATTATCGTCGTAGCGCTTTATGGTATCGGCTACATTTTGTTTAAGTTTTTTAAGTTTCCGCTCAGAGCGCTGTTTATTTTTATCGGAAATGGTATCATTGGCTTTGTGCTGATGTTCTTGATCAATACGATTTTTGCTTCAAGCGGTTTTTTTGTGCCAATTAATGGTTATACGATAGTAGTATCGGGAGTTTTGGGTGTGCCGGGAATAATAATGCTGATTTTGCTGAAACTATTGTTATAAAATTTGTTGTATAAAACGTTTGGTGTGGTATAATAGTTAGGAATAAATGGCAAAACAGATTATTAATCTTGGAGGTAATAAAAAATGAAAAAAGGTGGTTTTTTATTAGGCCTGTTGGCCGGCACGCTGCTGGGCGCTGCTGCAGTGATCTTTACAAATGAAGACAACGAGTATGTACGCCTGGCCAGAGATAAGGCAGAAGACTTCAAACAGGATATCAGTAAAACTGCCAGCGGCGTTAAGGAGCAACTCGGCGATGTGACGGCGCGCGCTGCCGAAAAAGCTGAAATCTACAAAAATCAGGTTGAAGGCAAAGTAAAAGAGTTTAAAAAGGCGGCAGATAATGTAGCGGACGTCGTGAAAGACGAACTGGAAGAGCTGAGCGATAACGATTGACAATGTCGTTTAATCGCTTAAACTAAGGTCGTAGTAAAGATGCAGATTACAATTCAGTTATGGGAAGTGCTGCTGTTAGTTGCCGTAGTAGCCTTTGCCATTGCGATGGTTTACTTGGTGCGCGCGTTAAAGCGCCTTGGCACGACGCTGGACAAGCTTAATGACGTCATCGATAAAAGCGGGGAGCCGCTTGTGCAGATAGTCAAGAGTGCCGAAGAGGTGCTCAAAGATACTGCCGATATCAGCGGGCGCATCAGCCGTGGAGCCGAAGGCGTGGAAAACATCATCAATGATGTAATGGATAAAAGCAACCAGGGCTTGTCGGCTGCCAACATCGTCAAATATGGGATGTATGGCTACGAAGTGTTCACAACATTTTCAGACATCTTAAAAAAGCGTCGCGAGAAAAAAGCGGAAAAGGCAGAAAAAAAGCGCCGTAAACAATGAATTATGTGATGAATAATGAATACTGGCATAAAAACCAATGGAAATCATTGGTTTTTTGTCTTTTATAAAGTAATTTTTTAATAATAAATAAGTTTTTATTAAAAAAAGAGGGTTTCTATAAAATTTTACTGGAAATATACGCGTTTTGATTATAAAATATAGACGTTGTGTAATTGACGAGATCAAGACTATAATTTATCAGGGGGAAATCCGATGAAAACATATCAGACAAAAGATATTCGGAATGTAGCGATTTTCGGACATGGCGGAAGTGGGAAAACATCCCTGTTGGAAGCGATTGCATTCAATGCGAAGGCGATCGACCGTATGGGCAGGGTGGAGGACAAGAATACGATTTCCGACTTTGATCCTGAAGAAAACAAACGCGGCATCTCGATTTCCAGTACGCTGACGG
>CALGIV010000273.1 GCA_937914785.1 uncultured Eubacteriaceae bacterium
GGGTCAATATCGTCGGCCGGGCAAATGCGCGGTACACTGATCGTGTGTGGGCCGACGCCGAAGACGGCTTCAAGGTGCTCGGCATGCATTAACAGGCCGGCAAGTTCGTAGCGGTAACGCTGAAGGCCAAACAATACGCCCAGACCGACATCATCGATGCCGCCCAGCATTGCGCGATCCATCGCTTCGGTATGATAGGCGTAATTGTGTTTGGGGCCGGTGGGGTGCAGCTGTTCATAGCTTTCTTTGTGATAAGTTTCCTGAAACAGAATGTATGTGCCGATACCGGCATCTTTCAACCGGCGATAATCTTCTGTCGAGGTGGCGGCAATGTTGACATTTACGCGACGAATTGCCCCGTTTTTGTGTTTGATATTATAGATCGTATCGATGCTTTCAAGGATATAATCAAGCGGGTTGTTTGTGGGGTCTTCGCCGGCTTCCAGCGCGAGACGCTTATGCCCCAGATCCTGCAGAGCAATCACTTCGTGGCGAATGTCATCCTGTGTAAGCTTTTTACGCGGAATAGTTTTGTTTTGGCTGTGATATGGACAATACAGGCAGCCGTTAATGCAGTAATTGGATAGGTAGAGCGGCGCAAAAAGCACGATGCGGTTGCCGTAGATCTCTTTTTTAATTTGCTCGGCCAGACGGCCGATTTCTGCATTCTTTTCCGGAATCGTGCAGTCGAGTAAAACGGCGGCTTCGCGATGTGTCAGTCCTTTTTTCAGCGCAGCTTTCTGAATGATGCTGTCGATGAGTGCGGCGTTGTCGCAGTTTTGTTCTGCATATTTTAGCGTGTCGAGGATTTCCTTGTGGTTGATAAATTCTTCTGCATGAGAAGAAGCTGGGTTGTAAGAAGTCTTTGTCATCGTGTTCATAAGTTTTTCCTTTCTTAACGGGTCAGGAATGTCCTTTCCCTTCAGTAAATTTTTGAGCGATTGCACAATGGTCGCCGCGGTCGACTACGGTGCGGTAGCCGATTGCGTCCATTTGTTCTGTAATGAGATGCGCTTCCGCGGCAGAAGTCGGGTTTTTGCCATTGTACAACGAATAGTGTTCTTTTTCTTTTGAGGGCGTGAGGTTGAGCATAATGACATTTGCTCCCGCGAGCACGCCGCGCTGCCAGCCGTCTTCGGCAACGGTGCCCAATGCAGTGGTTGCCGGAAGCAGCGCTTGCGGCAATATCAGGCGTACGAGTGCGAGGAAGAACAGCGTATCCTCCGCAGTGCCGGCGCGCGCTGAGGCAAAAGGTGTATCGTCGTGTGGGATAAACGGGCCGATGCCTGCCATATGAGGTTTAAATTCCTGTAAAAACAGCAAATCTTTAGCGAGGCATTCGACGGTTTGAGCAGGAGAACCCACCATAAAACCTGCGCCGACCTGATAGCCGATATCCTGTAAATCTGTCAGGCAACGCCGGCGGTTCTTAAGCGACATTGCGGGCGGATGCAGCTTTTGGTAATGAAGTGCATCGGCGGTCTCGTGGCGAAGCAGATAGCGTACAGCGCCGGCCTCATAGTAGCGCTGATAGCTTGATAAGCTTTTTTCGCCTAAAGACAGCGTTATCGCAGCACCGGGCCAGCGTTGCCGGATCGTCAGGATAAGGTTGCAGATGTGTTCATCCGTGAAGTAAGAATCTTCACCGCCCTGCAACACGAACGTGCGCATCCCGAGTGCATAGCCTTTTTGGCAGCATGTTAAGATATCCTCTGTTGTAAGGCGGTAGCGTACGGCCTTTATATTAGAGCAGCGGATGCCGCAGTAATAACAATCATTTTTACAGAAATTGGAAATTTCAATCAAGCCGCGCAGATAGATGTTTTTTCCATAATTCTGTTGTGCCTGTTTTTGCGCCTGAGCATATAAAGTTTTTCTGTCAATACAGTCACGGTTTTGGATTAACTGAACATATTCTTCGTAGCTCAGACGATAGCCTTGTTGCAGTTTTGTAATGATGTGTTCTATGTGTAAATCATTTGAGCGGACGGTACAGGGTTTCAATAAGTTTTCCTCCATCAAATAAAAAGTGCGCCCCAAGGCGCACTAAAAAAGCAAATTTAGTATAAAATCGCGCCTTTTTTCTCAGATGCGGGCATCTTTAAAATCAGAACAGCTGTGATTATGATGATATTTCAATATCAGTTTAAGACTGAATATTTCAACTGCCTATATCATACCAGCGATACAGAAAAAAATCAATAACAAATATTATTAATAATAGTTCTCATAACTATTATTAAGATGCTGTCTTGCATTATGGTGGCAGAATAAATTATGCCGAAATGATTTAAAATAATAGATGATTAAAATTGACTACTTCGGAGGGAAAATGAAGAATAGAAAAAAGAGTATCATCGCTACTGTCAGCACCCTGGTCGTTCTGGCCATTGCCTTTGCTGTTTTATTTATACCGGCCAATAAAGATATTTATATCGTACAGGGACGGGAGACTGAAATTAATTTGCCGGTTTTTTTACAGACTCAGGCTTCTATTGAAGAAGATGAAGCCGTTAATGTGAATGGCGGCACAGAGAAGACTTTTACAGTCCGTTCGGAAGACAGCATTAAAATTACTGCGCAGGAAAGAGGGACGATCAGCGTAAAGCTTAAAGCTTTTGGCTTTATTCCGGTGGGCAGCGTGAATGTCCATGTATTGCCGGATATTTCACTGTGTCCCGGTGGGTGGTTGATCGGTATCAAGATGAATACCCGCGGCGTGATTGTTGTCGGGTTGGAGGAAATGCAAACATCGGAAGGAGAAGTCGTCTGCCCGGCGAAATTGGCAGGTATTGAAGTCGGCGATGTTTTATACGAAATTAACGGTGAAGAGGTTAATACGGCGGACGACGTCAAACGCCTGTTTGCCGGTGTGCAGAAAAAGCCGGCACAACTTCGCTTAAAACGGGGAAAAGAAGATATTAAAACGGAGATTTCAGCCGTATTGCTTGACGATAACACGTATAAGATCGGTCTTTGGGCACGGGATAACATTGCGGGAATCGGCACGATGACATTTTATGATGAGAATAAAGAAGTTTTTGCTTCGCTCGGGCATTCGATCAACGATGTGACGACCGGTATCGTCGTTCCGGTTAAAGACGGCAGCATTGTCAATGCCCACATCCTCTCTGTCGTGGAAGGGCAGGGCGGCACCCCTGGTGAGATCAGAGGAATTTTTTATGATGAGGACGAAGAGATCGGCACCCTTACTGCGAATACCGAATATGGCTTGTATGGAAAGTTGGACGATGTGGCGCTGTTGTATGAAAGCGACCCGTTGCCGATCGCAACGCAGTCGGAAGTAAAAGAAGGCGCTGCTCAGATTATCAGCATGGTCGATGGAGAAGCGCCAAAAGCCTATGATATTGTTATTGAAAAGAAATATAATCAAAAGACAAAAGATCAAAAAGGGATGCTTTTGCGTGTTGTGGATGAAGAGTTGTTGGCAAAAACCGGAGGCATTGTGCAGGGGATGAGCGGCAGCCCGATTATTCAGGATGGGAAAATTATCGGCGCGGTAACTCATGTGCTTGTAAATGATCCGACAAAAGGATACGGCATATTTGTCGAATGGATGATTAATGAGGCCGGAATATAATTTAGAAAAATTTCACACAGTATGAAGGAATAAATCATTTTATGCCGAATTAATAAAGTATAGGCAACATTTAAACGATTAAGCGATACGGAGGGAAAATCATGTTAAAAGTTGTACTGGCTGACAGTGATTCGGGCTACATGGCCTCGTTGGAGGAGGCTCTTAATCAGACACAAAGTATGAGCGTTGTCGGTAAATTTACAAATGGCAGAGAATTGGCAGAATTTTGTGAAAGTAAAAATTGTCCTGATATTGTCATATCGGATATTTTTCTGGCTGATTACGACGGCATTGAAGTGCTCAATAAAATTAATAACGGCAATCGTTACAACGCACCCAAATTCATTATGCTATGCTCAGCGGCAAAACCGGATTTTATTCGAAATGCAATCAATGCAGGAGCAGCTTATTATCTGGTTAAACCGGTTGATGAGCAGGTATTGATCAAACGCATTTTAGAAACCGGAGAAAGTAAGTTCGTCAGCAAGTTTGACATTAAGGAAGAAGAGGACAACCAGTATTATTCGGCACAGGCTTATGAAAAGCACATTACGAAGATGCTGCACGAGATCGGCGTACCGGCACATATTAAAGGGTATATGTATTTACGAGAGGCGATTAAGATGGTAGCGGAAAATACAGACTTACTCGGTGCGATTACAAAAGAGCTTTACCCGGAATTGGCTGTAAAATTTAAAACGACATCCAGCAGGGTTGAACGTGCGATTCGGCACGCGATTGAAGTGGCGTGGAGCAGAGGAAATATGGATACGCTCGACAGTATTTTTGGCTATACGATTGATCAGGACAAAGGGAAGCCGACGAATAGTGAATTTATCGCGATGATGGCGGATAAAATTCGTTTGGAGAAAATGGTCGTTATTTAAAATGAATGAGTGATGTCCAAAAGGAGAGGGAAGTTTTTTAATAAACATAGAAAAGGCTGTTGTAAAACGAGTAGGTCGTGGTACAACAGCCGTTTTCTTTGTTTTGAATTTTTCGTAATTTTTCTGCGGGGCAAAAGAAAATAAAATAGTTTTTTGAGCATTCTTTTAGAGGTGTGATCAAAATGTAAGTGTTGTTGGTTGGATGTTTGTTTCTTAGGTGGAAACATGGTTTTGCAAGCGGGGTTTTAGAGTCATAGTGATAAGTGTTATGTTGTTAATTTAATACTTAGCTTTTTTCTTTGTCGTTCGTTCTTTGCGTTCTCTACATGCGGAAAGGTAAAACGATAAAAAGGAAAGCTGTACGTGTACGTGCGCCAATTCTCCAAATTTGATATTTCTTGATTAAACTGATTTTAAAAATATAGTATAGTATTTTCTGCGTAGATGGCGCTGTAATGGGACGATTGTTTTAGATGGATTAAAAGCTGAAAGGTTTCTTTAGCAGTGCCGAAAAAAATATTGTGATCATAAGTGCAAAATAGTGTATTTAGGCGGTTGTTCTTAAGGTTTTATTCATAAAGCAAGCAACCTTTTTGAACCATTGATAAGTTTTTATCAAAATTTGAAAATAATGGTTTACAATGTCATAACAGGGCGATATAATGAAACCAGCAATATTTTTTTGGTGTAGCATGTTAAAAACATTGACGGGTATCGTCTTAAAGGAAACAGATTATTCCAACAGCAGTAAGATTCTGACCGTTTTTACAAAGGAAGAGGGGAAGATCTCGGTTATGTACAAGAGCGCGAAGCAATATAAAAAAGGTGCTTACGCGACGGCACAGCTATTTACGATCGTTGAATTCGTTTGCTATGAAGGCAGAAAATTCTATACGCATGCTTCCTCACAATTGTTAAAGGCTTATCGTGGACTGAAAGATTCTATCGTAAAGCTTGCCGCAGCTTCCTATATTGCACAAGTTCTGCTCTACTCTTATGAAGAAAAACAGCCCGATGAACGGGCGTTTTTATTAACGGCTTACTGTCTGAATAAAATTGATAAAAATAACGATGCGTATGCGATGGGGTATACGCTGTTGTATTTATTAAAGTTATTGGCAATTACGGGGTATGCACCGCTGCTCAATCGTTGTATCGATTGTGGAAAGGAGTCTTCTTTACAATATTTTGATACGATTCAGGGCGGGCTCGTCTGCCGGGATTGCCATACTGCGGGAAATCATCTTCATGCAATCCAGCCGGAAGATATTCATACAGTTTATTATCTGTTAAATGTCGCGTTAAATGAGGAGAATATTGAAAAAACAGATGGTAAACGCAGTATTTATTTGATAAAATTATTTAATGAGTGTCTGGAGGATAAAATTTTAAAAAAAATAGCGGCATTCGATTTTTTAGTTACGTTGACGTGTGGCGAATAGGAGGACAATATGCGTTTGACAATGAGCGAAATTATCAGCATTTGCAAAATGCGTGGTATTATTTTTCAGGGAAGTGAAATATACGATGGTTTAGCCAACAGCTGGGACTACGGGCCGATCGGCGTTGAAATTAAAAACAATGTGAAAAAAGCCTGGTGGAAAAAGTTTGTTCAGGAAAACCCGTTAAACATCGGCGTAGATTGTGCCATTTTGATGAATCCGAAAACGTGGGAAGCCAGTGGGCATTTAAAAAACTTTAACGATCCGTTGATCGACTGTAAGGCGTGCCATCAGCGTTTTCGAGCGGATAAACTTATCGAGGAGTATTACGCCAGGCAGGGCGAGCATAAAAGCGCAGACGGTTGGACGAACGAGCAGATGGAGGCTTTCCTGCAGGAAAAGGGGATTGTCTGCCCGGCCTGCGGCAAACAGGACTTTACGTCGATTCGGCATTTTAACTTGATGTTTAAAACTTTTCAGGGCGTAACGGAAGACAATACGAGTCAGATTTATCTGCGTCCCGAGACCTGTCAGGGCATTTTTGTTAATTTTAAAAACGTACAGCGGTCAATGCGCAAACGGCTGCCGTTTGGGATTGCGCAGATCGGCAAGTCTTTCCGCAATGAGATTACGCCGGGCAATTTTATTTTCCGTACGCGTGAATTTGAGCAAATGGAACTGGAATTCTTCTGTGAACCGAAAGAAGAATTCAAATGGTTTGAATATTGGCAGGATTTTTGTGAGAAGTTCCTCTATGAGATCGGCTTAAAGGAAGAAAACGTCCTTTTAAGGCGTCATGAAGAACACGAATTGTCGCATTACAGCAACGCGACAACGGACATTGAATACGCGTTTCCATTTGGCATCGGTGAGCTCTGGGGGATTGCCGACCGGACGGATTACGACTTGAAGCAGCACGAACAGTTTTCCGGCAAGGATATGAAATATACCGATCCGGTGACGAATGAGAAGTTCTATCCATACTGCATCGAGCCTTCCGTCGGCGTCGACCGCCTGTTGTTGGCCATTTTGTGCGACGGGTTTGAAAAGGAAACACTGGGTGAAGGCGACGAGCGCACCGTGTTGAAGATTCATCCGTATCTCGCGCCGTTTAAAGCGGCCGTACTGCCCTTGTCGAAGAAATTGAGTGAACAGGCAAATGAGGTCTATCTCTCGCTGCTGAAATATATGCAGGTCGATTTTGATGATACCGGAAGCATCGGCAAGCGCTATCGAAGACAGGATGAGATCGGCACGCCGTACTGCATTACCATCGACTTTGATACGCTTGAAGACGGCTGTGTCACGATCCGCGAGCGCGACAGTATGAATCAGGAGCGCATAGCGCTTGATGCTGTGCGCGCTTATCTCGAGCAACGCGTTGATCTATAACAAAGCAAAGATTTTATAATAGCATCATTCTTACTCTGTATGACAGCACCCGCTTATCTAACTCATAGCGGCGCTGCATAATATAAAATACATCTATTTTTATGGGGGTTATATTTTATTATGGAGAAGTATGTTTACCTGTTTTCTGAGGGCGACACTTCGATGAAAGGGTTGCTTGGTGGAAAAGGCGCAGACCTTGCGGAGATGACGAATATCGGTTTACCGGTACCGCAGGGGATGACGATTACGACCAAAGCCTGCCTGCGTTTTTACGACGAAGGTGAGAAGATTTGGGATTCACTGAGAGACGAAATTCTTCAAACGCTGAAAAAGCTGGAAGAGATTGCCGGTAAGAAATTTGCAGGCAAAGATGACCCGCTGCTGGTTTCTGTGCGTTCCGGCGCAAAGATTTCGATGCCCGGGATGATGGACACGGTCTTAAACCTCGGCTTAAACGATGAGACAGTCGTCTCGCTGGCGAATAAGTCGAACAATCCGCGCTTCGCTTACGACAGCTACCGCAGGTTCATTCAGATGTTTGGTGACGTTGTGCTTTCCGTCGACAAGGATTTGTTTGAAGACGAGTTGGAAGCGATGAAAGAAAGAAATGGTCTGGCTTTCGATACGGAACTGACCGCCGAGAACTTAAAAGAGCTGGTCGGCATTTTCAAAGCAATTGTTAAAGACAAAAAAGGCATCGATTTTCCGCAGGACCCGGTTGAGCAGTTGATGTTGTCTGTCGAAGCGGTATTCCGTTCCTGGAACAACAATCGCGCGATCGTCTACAGAAACTTAAACGATATCCCGCACGATATCGGCACAGCCGTGAACGTGCAGGTGATGGTGTTTGGCAATATGGGCGACGACTGCAGCACAGGGGTAGCTTTCTCCAGAAACCCCGCGACAGGCGAAAACAAGTTGTTCGGAGAATTTTTAATCAATGCGCAGGGTGAAGATGTCGTTGCCGGCATCCGCACGCCGCAGAATATCGATGAATTGAAGAATGTTATGCCGGAAATTTACGAGCAGTTTGCCGAAAACTGTCTGAAACTGGAACAGCATTATAAGGAAATGCAGGATATCGAATTTACGGTCGAAAACGGCAAGTTGTATATGCTGCAGACACGTTCCGGCAAACGTACAGCGGCTGCGGCACTGCGTATTGCGGTTGAGATGCATCGTGAAGGCCTGATTACAAAAGAAGAGGCCTTGATGAAAATGGAGCCGGAACGATTAGACCAGCTCTTACACCCAATGTTTGATGAAGAAGACTTGAAGAGGGCGACGGAATTGGGTAAAGGTCTGGCGGCCAGCCCGGGTGCCGTAGGCGGACAAGTATACTTCTATGCGGAAGACGCGGTAAAAGCGGCTAAAGAGTTCGGTCAGCAGGTCGTTCTGGTTCGCAAGGAAACCTCGCCTGAAGACATCGAAGGGATGACCGTGGCGCAGGGGATCTTAACTTCACGCGGCGGGATGACCTCCCACGCAGCAGTTGTAGCCCGCGGGATGGGCACTGCCTGCGTAGCGGGTTGCGAGGTTTTAAATGTTTATGAAAAAGAAAAATACTTCTCTGTTGGTGATATTGTTGTAAAAGAAGGAGACTTTATTTCACTGGATGGCGGCACGGGTAAAGTCTACCTTGGTGAGATTAAGACGGTCAGCCCGACTGTATCGGGTGATTTTGAAGTGCTGATGGGTTGGGCGGATGAGGTGCGTACGATGCGCGTTCGAACGAATGCCGATACGCCGCGCGATGCACAGCAGGCCATTGACTTCGGTGCGGAAGGCATCGGGCTTTGCAGGACGGAACATATGTTCTTTGATGAGACGCGCATTTCAGCAGTTAGAAAAATGATTTTGGCAAAAGACGTTGCGGCGCGTGAAGCGGCGCTGAATGAAATACTGCCGATGCAAAAAGAAGACTTCAAAGGAATCTTTAAAGTGATGAAGGGGCTGCCGGTGACGATCCGTCTGCTGGATCCGCCGCTGCATGAGTTCCTGCCGCATACGGAAGCGGAAATTCGCGAATTGGCTGACAGTATGGGCGTTGACTTTAAGACGCTGAACGAACGCGTGAGCGGTCTGCAGGAGTTTAACCCGATGCTTGGGCATCGTGGATGCCGACTGGCCGTGACGTATCCGGAAATCGCCGTGATGCAGACAAGTGCGATCATTGAAGCGGCGCTGGAAGTTAAGAAGGAAGACGGCTATAACGTCGTGCCGGAAATTATGATTCCCCTGATCGGTGTTTTTGAAGAGATGACTTATGTGAAGAAACATATTGTCGAGACGGCAGATCGGTTGATTCAGAACAGTGGCATTCAAATGGACTATCTCGTCGGGACGATGATCGAAATCCCGCGCGCAGCTCTGCTCAGTGATGAGATTGCCGAGGAAGCGGATTTCTTCTCGTTTGGTACGAATGATTTGACACAGATGACTTACGGATTCTCGCGCGATGATGCGAACAAGTTCATTTGGGAATATCTCGATAAGGGGATTTTTGAAAAGGATCCGTTTACGACGATTGATCAAAAGGGTGTCGGCAAACTTATGGATATGTCGGTTAAGCTTGGCAGAAGTACGCGGCCGGATTTGAAGATCGGTATCTGCGGCGAGCATGGCGGCGAGCCGGCCAGCGTTGAGTTTTGTCATAATATCGGTTTGAACTACGTTTCCTGTTCACCGTTCCGCGTGCCGATTGCGCGGCTTGCGGCGGCGAGGGCGAAGATTAAAGAAAATATGTAAGTTTTAAGATTGATAAAGAAGCGGCTTAGGCCGCTTTTTTTATGACAATTAATTGGTTTTGAAGGCAAGACTTGGAAGTCAAGGTCATAAATGTTCTGTTGTCGGTCTGATTATTTGCCTTTTATATTGTTTATCCTTTAAATACTTCGCGCTTTTCACCTGCAGGAAAAGCGCAATGAGTGTTGGATGTAAAAACATAGAAGGAGAAACTTGATTCTATGTTTATCTCTGAATAGTAAGTTG
>CALGIV010000274.1 GCA_937914785.1 uncultured Eubacteriaceae bacterium
GAGCGGCGTGACGGCCAATGCATCAGGGAAATTCATGCCGGACACTAAAAAGACAGCTTCAACCTCTTCGGGCGAGAAGGTATTCTTACTGATCTGCACTGCCGTCTCATATCGGTTATCTCCGGCATAACGGTCCATCGTTACCGCCGGTTTCGCCCCTACGTAAACATCGTCGATACACAATCCCTGACCTGCACCCGGATTCAAAGCTTTATGACGAAAAGCTACGCGGATTTCCTTTCCCCGATACGCCGACAAATCGAGCGTCTTTTTCAAAAATCGCGCGCCGGCTGTCGTATAGTTTTCATAAACAGGCGCTTTCTCATCTTGTGCGCCGATATAATACGCTGCCGTATTATCACCCGCTCCAACCTCTTCAATATAGACAGCATAATCTTCATACGTCGGGCCCCATTCACGCCACGATAAAACGATATCGCCGGAAGCCGGCACACTGATGGCGGGCGAAATGAGCATATCATCCGCCCCGTCAAAACTTACAGAACCCAGAGCAAAATTGAACGGCGTTCTCTGAGGGTCATTCAAATAATAAAAATACTGACACTCCCAACCCTTTCCATCACCGTCGAGATCCAATGCAACCCAGCCTTCCGGTACTGCTGCCTCAATATCGCCATCATACACAGCGCGGCCAAACGCTTCGAAATCTTCGAAAAACGCTGCCGCTGCCCCCTGCGCATTTTGGAACATGGCGTTCTCCTGTATCTCCATAACGCCATTCTGTGCGTTGGGCCCATATCCCTCTATGGGAATTCCGAGCATATTACCGCCTTCGGCAAATATGCCGAGCGGCAATGTCAGCAGCACAATGCTTAAAATCAATAGAACTGAAATAAACCGTTTTTTCAATACTTTCCTTTCCTCCTTATTTATTTTAAAACGATTACCGCCAACAGTTATGTCATTGGCAGCATCCGTTTAAAGGCCTTAACAAACAATATCTACCTTATCAATAAAGCACGCCTGTATCCTATTAACGTTCGACAGAATGGAAAACAGCCTGTCCTAAATGCAGGATACATATTCTTTTTTCGTATACTGATTTTATACGCCGTCTTACCGGCGGTATCGCTTCTTAAATAAATGAACATCCGGCCGTACAACGCTGATTTTTTGGTTTTGTCATTTTTCTTTACGCGGAATATTCCGGCTTTCGCGGTGGTCTCTGAATTTCAGCCCACCCAACGCCTGCCGGTAAGCCGCCAGTGCTGCAAGATTGCGCCGGTTCGCCATCTTTGACACATCAAAACCGAAATGCATCAATACGCCTTCGTTTTTTTGTAACAGCGCTTCAGCTTCATCGAGCGCAACTAATATTGGGCATATGCCCCAATCCGCTTCCATATCCGTCAGGTGCCTCTTGCCGGCCGCTCCGTCAGCCTTTGCCGCGTAATAATACGACAACTGCAAAATCGTGCTGTACTCGACGCAGGAGCCGATCGGCACGAGGTCACTGATCGGATACCCCGCCTCCCCATTCGCTTCGCGAATGGCTGCCTGGCGCACATCCTCACCGCGCATCACCCCGCCGCCCGGAATAGAATACCAGTCCATATCCGCACTTTTCAACAGCACGATCTTGTCCTCTTCCGCCGCGATGATTGTACGTGCAACAAGGCGTAATGGGTATATTCTCTTTTCGCTGTTCTGTTCGTTACTCGTCGCAAAACGTGGATATTTCTTTTCCAACACGTATCGATAGACGGCCCACATCTGGGCGTCCGAGTGTAAATTCGTTGCTTTTTCGCCATCAATGAACAATACTTCGTGGTTTTCTTCAACAATTGTCGAGACGCGTTCTTTTAGCTCGACTTCATAAAAAATACCCGTATTGAACACTTGCTTAAAATAATAGTCCGGCGTGTCGATATACCACGAAAGTGTCTCGAGCCGCCGGCCGACTTTTATATCGTAGCCGGTCTCTTCGATGAACTCGCGTTTTAATGTCTCCTCATGACTCTCGCGCGGCTTGCTTCCACCGCCCGGCAAAAAGAGTCCGAGTCGATTTTTCACAATCATGACTTTTCCGTCGATATTTATCGTAATCCCGTAAATGCCGGAACGCAACACCACGCCGCGCTCAGGCTTGCGAATACCAAAAACCGGCATTGGCGCTTCACCTCACCGTTTATTTTTATCATATGCTCATAACTATCCGGCGACATAAATTCAATTCATTACTTTAGCGTTGCGCACATCACAGCCTTGATCGTGTGTACGCGGTTCTCCGCTTCGTCGAATACCTTTGAATGCCGGCTTCGAAACACTTCGTCGGTCACTTCCATCGATTCCAGCCCATACTTTTCATAGACCATTTCGCCCATTTCGGTATTGCGGTCGTGAAACGACGGCAGACAATGCAGGAAGATCACTTCATCATTGCCCGTCATTTTCATCATCGCCGCGTTCACCTGATACGGCTTTAACAGCTCGATGCGTTTTGCGAGCATCTCCTCTTCGCCCATCGACACCCAGATATCCGTATAGATCACATCGGCACCCGCAACTCCCTGCTTAACATTATCCGTCAGCGTAATGACGCTGCCCGTCTCTTTCGCGATACACTGCATTTCAGCTACCAGCTGTTCATCCGGCATCAATGCCTGCGGCGCGACGACGGTAAAGTCTGCACCGAGCTTCGCGCTGATGATCAAGAGCGAATTAGCCACATTATTCCGTCCATCTCCGACAAAGACCACCTTGACCTTATCAAACGGTTTATTCACGTGTTCCTTAATCGTTAAAAAGTCCGCCAGCGCCTGCGTCGGATGATATAAATCTGTCAATCCATTATATACCGGAATGCCGGAATACTCCGCCAATTTTTCGACGGTCTCCTGCTTAAATCCACGAAATTCAATTCCGTCATAGTAGCGCCCCAATACCTTCGCCGTATCTTCCAGCGATTCCTTTTTGCCCATCTGACTGTTCGTCAGAAACGTCACACACCCACCCTCGTCAAACGCGGCGACCTCAAAAGCACAGCGCGTGCGCGTCGACGTCTTTTCAAACAACAACACGATGTTTTTCCCTTTCAGCGTATCGCCGACGATGCCGTCTTTCTTCTTTTGCTTCAACTCCGCCGCGTAATCGAGCAGGTATAAAATTTCTTCTTTCGTATAATCCTTCAGTGTCAGCAGGCTTCTGCCTTTTAATGATTCCATTTTTGTCCCCCTTGCTTATCGTATCTTTTCACGTTTCAGCGGCATCGTCATACACCGCGGACCGCCGC
>CALGIV010000275.1 GCA_937914785.1 uncultured Eubacteriaceae bacterium
TAGTATCGAGTAATATTCTCATCTGTCATCAACGAGGGCGGTCGACTCACTGCCGGCATCAAAAAAAACGATCACGCCGGTGTTTAACACCTTCTGCGCTTCTATGCCATAACTTTTTAATGTATCGTATATAAAGGCACTCGTTTTAACCTCTTTCAGGCTTTCTTCAGGGATCGTGTGCAGTTGTCTGCGCAATCTTTTTAATTCTTCAAGCATGGACGCTCAGCTCCTGTCGACATCAAATTATTTACAATATAGCATAAAATCGTATAAAAACATATGAAAAACAAAAATTTCACTTGCTTTTTGTTTTTTTAGCTGATATGATGAATGCAATTTAATAGTAAAAGATAGAGGCGCAAATATTATCAGTAGCATTTGCAAGGCGCAGCAGCTGATGAGCATATGTGAAAGGAATGTTTGCCGAAGCCGTTGATAAGCTGCATTATCAATCGCTGGGCTCAGTGTGAATAACGCTGAGACTGTCATCAAGCCTGATGGAGTGCTATCGTGCTTTGGGCAATTCTTATAATTGTTTATTCAGCCGGCACAAGCCGGCTTATTTTTTTAGTAACGGAGGCAATTTTATGAGAAAGTACAACATAGCAGTAGCAGGTGCATCCGGTATGGTAGGCAGGAAGATACTCGAGGTATTGCAGCAGCGCAATTTTCCGATTGAGAATTTCTACCCGATGGCTTCGCACCGTTCCGCCGGAAAGCACATACAGTTTTGCGGCGAAGAGTATGTAATTGAAGAATTGAGCGAGACGTCTTTTAAGAAAGATATCGACATTGCGCTGTTTTCCGCAGGCGGCGCGACGAGCGAACGCTTTGCGCCTATCGCGGCGAAAGACGGTGTTATCGTCGTCGACAACTCCAGCGCCTGGCGTATGGATGAGAAAGTTCCGCTTATCGTTCCGGAAGTCAACGCACAGGACCTGTCTTGGCATAAAAACATCATCGCGAATCCGAATTGCTCGACGATTCAGGCAGTCGTCGCATTAAAGCCGATTCACGACGCATATAAGATAAAGAGGATTATTTATTCGACTTATCAGGCCGTATCCGGTTCAGGCCGCGGCGGTTACAGCGATCTGGAAAATGGCATCAACGGAGAGAAGAATACATTTTATCCGCATCCAATCGCGTACAATTGCCTGCCGCACATCGATAGTTTTTTAGAAAACGGCTATACGAAGGAAGAGATGAAGATGGTGTATGAGACGCGCAGGATTCTCGGAGATGAGACGATCGGCATTACGGCGACGACGGTGCGCGTGCCGGTGTATTACGGGCATAGCGAAAGCATCAACATCGAGACGGAAAAGCCGTTTGAAATCACCGATATCCGCGCATTGATGGAAAAGGCACCGGGCGTGACGCTAAAAGATGATGTGGCCAACAATGTCTATCCAATGCCGTTGGGCTGTGAGGATAGTGACGAGGTCTTTGTCGGCAGGATCCGGCGTGATGAGAGCGTCGCCAACGGCCTGAATCTATGGGTTGTGGCCAACAACATCCGTAAGGGCGCTGCGACGAATGCGGTGCAAATTGCACAGGCCTTAGTCGATGGCGGATATATTCAATAGTATAATGCAGGTGTGATGCCTGATTATAAATACAAAGATATTTATGGTTAAAAATAATCTATAAGGAGGTAAAACGATGAGTATTTTTGTAGGCTCGGCTGTAGCCATGGTAACACCCTTTAATGAAGAAGGTGTCAACATTAAAAAAGCGAAAGAGTTGATTGATTTTCTTATTGAAGGCAAATCTGACGCCATAGTGCTTGCAGGCACTACAGGCGAATCGCCCGCTCTTGAAGGCAACGAATTCTATGAGCTGTTTAAAAACGGCATAGAACATATCAACAAACGCGTTCCTGTCATCTGCGGTGTCGGCACGAATATGACGAACGAAGTCATTCGGCGTGCAACATTGGCGTATGAGTGCGGCGCAGACGGCCTGCTCATCGTCAACCCTTATTACAACAAGTCGAGTGACGATGGCCTTGTCGCCCATTATAAGGCGATTTCAGATGCCGTCCCGCTGCCGATCATCGTCTATAATGTACCCGGCCGAACAGGCCGCAACATCAGCGTAGGGTTGATGGATCGCCTTGCAGACATTGAACACGTACGCGGCGTAAAAGAGGCCAGCGGCGATATCTCGCAAATCTGTGATGTTATCGACGTATGCGGCGACCGCTTGGATGTATATTCCGGCAATGACGATCAGATTCTCGCGATTACGGCGTTGGGTGGAAAGGGCGTTATCTCGACGTCCGGCAATATGCAGCCGCAGTTGAATCATGATATCGTAATGGAATGTCTGGCCGGGAACTTGAAAAAAGCGCAGGAGCTGCAGTTCAAGCTCAACAGGCTGCATCATCCGCTGTTTGCGGAAGTAAACCCCATCCCGTTAAAAACGGCGATGAATATGGTCGGTTTCGACGTCGGGCATTTGCGCCTGCCGCTTGTGGAACTTGAGGGCGCAAAGCGGGCACAGCTTCGTCAGGCACTCGTCGATTTCGGTTACGAGATCGTTGCAGAAGAAGGGCAGGCATCGGTGTCATGACGCGCCTGTTCCTTTCCGGTGCGACGGGGGCGATGGGCAGGACGATCACAGAGTTTGTCGCAGATCTGGACGACATTGTCATTACAGGCGGCTACGCCTGTCCGGCGGAACAGTATTACGACTATCCGGTTTACGACGATTTAAGTGCGGTCGATCCATCGACTTTTGATATGATCGTGGACTTTTCTCATTTCAGCGTGCTTGGCGACATCATCGCCTTTGCGCGCAGGAGCGAAAAGCCGATTGTCGTCGCCACTACGGGTATTGATGCCGAAGGAGAGGCGATGATTCAGGAAGCAAGCGCTGTTGTGCCGGTCTTTCGCACGGCGAATATGTCATTTGGCGTAAATTTGATGGTTCGGCTGTTGAAGCAGGCGGCTAAGGCTTCTGCCGGCTATGATATCGAGATTATCGAAGCGCATCACAATAAAAAGGTCGACTCTCCGAGCGGCACTGCCGTGATGCTCGCAAATGCCATCGTAGAAAACAGGCCGTCCGAGACGGCGTTACTGTACGGGCGGCACGGCAAAGATACGCGGCGCAAGGCGGAAGAGATCACGATTCACGCCGTGCGCGGCGGCACGATTCCCGGCGATCATACCGTTCTCTTTGCCGGTGCGGATGAAGTCATCGAGATCAAACATTCGGCTTTATCGAAGAAGGTCTTTGCCGACGGCGCAGTCAAAGCCGTGCGCTTTCTGGCCGGTAAACCAGTCGGACTTTATAATATGGACGATGTCATCAATCAATAAATCAGGTGGTACTTATGAAAGAAAAATATGACTTAACAGACCCGTATCAGATCGCGAAATACATCAAAGAAGTGACGAAATCGACGCCGGTAAAGCTGTACGTTTCCGGCTCTGTTACGGAAGAAGATTTAAAAGGCTATGAATATTATGGACCGCCGTCTTCCTGTGTGATTTTTGCTGAAATTGAAGCGGCCAATACTTTTTTAGCGGCGAACGAGGCGAAGATTGTGTCCCATCGCCTGGAATATGACCGCCGCAATTCGGCGATTCCATTATTGGATACGACGGCGTTGCAGGCGCGTATTGAGCCCGGAACGTTTATTCGCGAGGGTGCTACATTCGGCAAAGGCTGTGTCGTGATGATGGGCGCTGTAGTCAATATCGGCGCCGTGATCGGCGACGATACGATGCTCGATATGGGTTGTGTCGTCGGCGCGCGTGCGCAGGTTGGCAGCCGCGTTCACGTTGGTGCAGGCGCCGTGCTTGCCAGTGTATTGGAGCCGCCGAGTAAAACGCCGGTGATGAT
>CALGIV010000276.1 GCA_937914785.1 uncultured Eubacteriaceae bacterium
GATAATACCCTTGCTGCGCGCATCATAAAAAGCCGGATAAGTGCCTGCTTGGCTTTCCACCTCCTGATTTTCATTCGGCAGCGCCAAAGGCCATTTCAAGTAGCCGGATGCTGACGGCGCAACATCGCTAAAATCCTGTTCTTCAAAAACAAAGGCACTCTCCTGTGCCAATACCGATTTCAACACTCCCGCCGCCAGCAGCGATACAACCAATACGATCGTCAAAAAGCGTTTTATGATCTTCATCATCCCTATATTTCCTCTATTTTCTCGATCTTTAAAATCATAAAATTATTATAATAGACAACTCGACAAAAAGCTACTGCAAAAACCCTGCATTGAGCGCGATGTCAAACGGTGTACTCCGTTAAAAGCATGCTACATTATAACACTTTTTGTTACGCTGAAATTACTTTTTCCCATTTACCTTTTAATGATTTTTCTTGACAATTTTCAAGACTTAATATAAAATGATAATAGTTATCAATTTCAAAGAAGAGCTTAAAAAGGAAATTACAGAATATGAAACAACTGAAAAACTCCAAACAGAGAACGATTATTTTAGAGGCACTGCGCCTTAATTGCAACCATCCAACGGCAGACGAAATCTATAAGATGATCCACAACGAACACCCCAACATCAGCCTTGCAACGGTTTACCGCAATCTGAACCTGCTGACGGAGTTAGGCATTATCAAGAAAATCCCGATCGCTTCTTCATCCGACCGCTTTGATGCGACGATGACGGAACACTATCACGTCCATTGCCGAAAATGCGGCAGTGTACAAGACTTCTTTTACGAAGACTTTTCCGCTTCAAAAGCGGCAATTGAGGCGATCACAGATTATGAAGTGATCCACCAGGACTTGGTATTTACCGGTATTTGTCCACAATGTAAAAACGAAACAAAGGAGCAGTAGTCTATGGCAAAGGCAACCCATCAATTATCCTACGGTCTCTACGCACTCGGTGTAAAAAGCAGCACGAAAGAAAATATGTGTATCATCAACACAGCGGTACAGGTCGCCAGCAAGCCGCCCGCCTTGAGCGTCGCCGTATCAAAAGACAACTATACCAATGAATTGATCGCCTCCGCACAGCAGTTTAACGTAACGATCCTGAAACAGGATATCGATTTAAACACGATTGCGCGCTTTGGTTTTGCCACCGGTAGAACGCAGAACAAGTTTGAAGGGTTTGCCGATTATGCTTACGATACTGCCGGCAATCCTTATCTGACCAAAGACGGTCTTGCGATGATGAGTATACGCTTAAGCGGCAGTGTCGATATGGGCAGCCATACAATCTTCTACGGCGAAATCGTCGAACAGGAAGTCTACGGCACAGGCGAGCCACTGACTTATGCTTATTACAGGGCAGTCAAAAATGGAACGACGCCGAAAAATGCGCC
>CALGIV010000277.1 GCA_937914785.1 uncultured Eubacteriaceae bacterium
GACGAAGACGGCGGCCGGCGTTTATTTAAAGATGTTTGAGGCGTTCTTTATCGCAAGCGTGATCTATTTTATCATCAATTTTACCTTAACGCGCATCCTGCTGTTGGTAGAGAAGAAAATGGACGGGCCAAAGGAGTATACCGTACACGGCTCGCAGAATATGACAGCAGAAGAGCGCAAACGCTTAAATGAGAGCCTGCGCGGGAGGAAGTTATGATGAGCAGCGAAGCGGTAATCAAAGTAGCTCATTTGAGGAAATGTTTCGGTGACAATGAGGTTTTAAGCGATATCAACTTCGAAGTCAGAAAAGGGGAAGTTATCTGCATCATCGGCTCTTCGGGTTCCGGTAAATCGACTCTGCTGCGCTGTATTAATTTTTTGGAAACGCCGACGAGCGGCGATATCTTTTATCACGGCAATAGTGTTGGCAAGTCTTCGCTTGCGGCATACCGCGCGAAAGTGGGTATGGTGTTTCAGCAATTTAACCTGTTTAATAATATGACCGTTTTAAAAAACTGTATGTCGGGCCAGATCAAAGTGTTGAAAAGAAGCCATAGACAGGCGCAGGAAAATGCGATGGACTACCTTGAAAAAGTCGGGATGAGTCAGTTTATCGATGCGAAACCGCACCAGATTTCCGGTGGACAAAAGCAGCGCGCGGCCATTGCGCGCGCGTTGGCGATGGACCCGGAGGTGCTGTTGTTCGACGAGCCGACGAGTGCACTGGATCCGGAGATGGTCGGAGAAGTCTTAAAAGTAATGAAAGATTTGGCGACGACCGGTCTGACGATGATTATCGTGACGCACGAGATGGCCTTTGCGCGCGACGTGGCACACCGTGTCTGCTTTATGGATGGCGGCGTTATCGTCGAAGAAGATAGCCCTGAAGTAATTTTCAATGCACCCAAACACGAGCGTACAAAGGAGTTTCTGGCACGAATACTCGATGGATAATAAGTAATTGAACGAAACGCAAGCACACTAAATGTGTGCTTTTTTTATTTTCTAAAATCAGGTATAAAACCTGTCCAAGCCTTCATACATATTTCTAAGGCCGGAGTGGACAAAGTATCCGGCAAGTACAATGCGCTGCGAGGTGAGCGAAATGAAAGATGTGGCATTGGACATCAAAGAGAACATACTGGTTCATTTTCCCGAGCCGTTGGAGCGCTGTTTTATGGAAACGGACGACGAGATCTTAAGGCGCGTGCGTGAAATCAGGGTGCGCGGTGACAGGCCTGTATTGGCTTATTGTGATGAAGAGTATTTTTTAACACCTCGCGGGCTGAAAAGGCAAACGGCGGAAAGGCCGCACAAAATCAGTCAGGCAGAGGTAGAAGAGTTGTTTCTATCAGCCGTGCGTTACTCGCCGTATGCCTATGAAGATGAAATTAAAAAGGGCTTTATCACGCTGCGCGGCGGACACCGCGTCGGACTTTGCGGCACTGCTGTCATCGGTGACGACGGCGCAATCGGCGGTCTTAAGAACATCAGCAGCTTAAACATTCGCATCAGCCGGGAGATCAAAACGGCGGCCAGGGAGGTTATGCCCTATATTACAACCGCAGGCAGGTTTCACAGCACGCTGTTGCTTTCGCCGCCCGGCTGTGGCAAGACGACGTTTTTGCGCGATATCATCCGCAGGTTGTCGGACGGTATCGATTGTATCGCCCACACGGTGGCGGTGGCGGACGAGCGCGGCGAGATTGCAGCTGTCTACGAGGGCCAGGCTCAAAATGACGTCGGACAGCGGACAGACGTATTCGACGCTTCGGGCAAGGCCGAGGCGATTATGCGCTTGATCCGCGCGATGGCGCCGATAGTGGTGGCTACCGATGAAGTGGGGACAAGTGAAGATGCGGCAGCGCTTGCGGCTGCTGCCAACTGCGGCGTCAAACTGTTGTGTACGGCTCACGCGGATGATGTTTCCGATATGCTTCAGGCGCGGGATGAAATTAAACGTAAGATTTGCGGGCTCTTCGAACGCATTGTCGTCCTGGAAAATAAAACGCGCCCCGGCGAAATTAAAGCCGTTTACGACGAAAAATATGAGAGGGTGAAATAAAAATGAAGATTGCGTTGCTGGTGTTATTATTTTTGTTGCCGAGTGGCTATGGCTTTTTCTTGTCAAACCGGATTCAAAAGCGGGCGCAGAATTTAAAGCATTTTAAAGCGTGTATCGAGAAGATCTACATACAGGTAACGGAGTATCGAAGTAACCTGGAAGAGATTTTTGCCGGGCTTGCCAAAGACTATTCCAGCGATATGTGTCTGGCGTTTATGGAAATCAGCACAAAAATGTCGGAAGGCAAAACCGACGTCGGCGAAATTTTTTACGACGCATTTGCAAAGAGGCAGCTTTTGTACGGCTTTGGCAGCCAGGAAATGCTGTTGGTTGAAGATATCTCAAAAGTACTGGCAAATGGGAAAATGAACAGCCAGCGGCAATATATTGGCTCGGCAGTTGAGTCGGCGGAAGTGCTGTCTGAAGCGTGTATGCGGGAATGTGAAAAGTCGGCGGGGGCATATCGAAAAATCGGTATTCTGGCCGGACTGTTTTTAGTAGTGGTATTTATTTAAAGGAGCTGAAGTGATGGAAATTACGGTCATCTTTAAAGTTGCGGGAATTGCGCTGATCACGGCGTTAATCAATCAAATCTTGAAAAGGACGGATAAGGGAGACTTCACCTCGCTCGTCACGCTGACCGGCGTGATCGTTATTTTGACGATCATTCTCGATATGATTATCGATTTGTTCAACACGGTGATGACGCTGTTTTCCTTGTAAAAGTATGTTAAAAATCTGCCTTGTTGCTATTTGCGGCACGATTGCTGTACTTATTTTAAGAGAATTGAATAAAGAGTATGCCCTTTATACGGCCATCGTCTGCGGTATCGTCATCCTGTTCTTTTCGTTGGATTATATTATTGAAATCGTCGAGGCGATTAAGGAGTTTTCTTCCGGTTACGGCATCAGTAACGACATCATTGAGCCGGTCTTTAAGATGACAGCCAGCGCTTATATTGCAAAATTCACCTGCGATATTTTAAAAGAGGCCGGGATGAGCGGCATCAGCGAGAAAGTGGATATCTTTGCCAAGCTGTACATCCTTGTCCTGACCCTGCCGGTCATTCGAGAAATTATGCAATTTATTACGGAGTTGTTATAAGTTATGAAAAGGGTAGTATGCATTGTAGTGTTGCTGGTCGTACTGCTGTTGCCGGTGGGCGTTGGGGCGAATGAAGAGATGACAGAGGGCGGCACAATCACCGAAGAGAGTGTCAAGAGCATCATCGAGAAAAGCGGACTGAGTGAGCTGGAGGCGTACTTCAGTGAGGTAGCCGGCGAGTATTTGGGCACAGACAGTTTTGTCGGCGCAATTCTGAATTACTTAAGCGGAGAAGACAGTACGAGCGGATCTATTTGGGAAGTGGTCAAAAATACGGCAAAGGAAGCTTTTCTCGGCAGCACGGGCTCGATCGCCTTAATCGTAGCGTTGATGATCTTTCTGTCGCTGTTGAATATGCTTTCCGACAGCTTCGGCAGTTTTCAAAGTGGCCAGGCCGCTTTCTACGCAGTTTATTTAACGATGCTGTTGCTGTTGTGTTCCTTTGTCTTTACGACGATTCAGAGTGCCAATACGGCCATTGCGAGTATCAGTGAATTTATGAGTGTGTTGATGGTGCCGATGATGGCGTTGATGGCCATCAGTGGCGCAGTGTCGTCGGCAGCGGTATTAAGCCCGATGTTGCTGATGTATATCAATCTGGTGTCTTCCATCGTCTCCGGTGTCGTCATTCCGCTGTTTACGACTTCTTTTGCTGTGGGAATGATTGATGAGGCAGCTGAGCTAAAGCTGTCTGGATTGAAGAAACTGCTTAAACAGGCCGGCTACCTGATTATCGGGGTGATTACGGTGACGTTCAGCGGCATC
>CALGIV010000278.1 GCA_937914785.1 uncultured Eubacteriaceae bacterium
ACGGGTATGTCCGTTATGGAGATCAGTCATCGTTCAAGTTATTGCATTGACTTGTTTGACGAGGTGCAAAAGCGTTTAAAAAGGTTATTGAACTTAAACGGGGCGTACGAGGTGCTGTTTATGCAGGGCGGTGCGTTGATGCAGTTTGCCGCCGTACCGATGAATTTGATGACGAAGCAGAAAAAGGCAGCGTTTGTCCATACGGGGAACTGGACGAAGGGCGCGATGAAAGAAGCGTGCAAAATTGGCGAAGTATCCGTCAGGCTTTCCGGTGAAGACAGCGGGTTTAAGCGCGTGCCGGAAATGCACAGCTTACAGCTGGCTGGGGATGAGGATTATTGTTATATCTGTACGAACAACACGATTGAGGGAACGCGCATTGCCCCCGATCGGCTTCCGAAGACAGGCAATATTCCGCTCGTAGCGGATATGTCTTCAAACATTTTAAGCGAAGAGTATGATATGCGCAAATTTGGTCTTGTTTTTTCGGGTGCTCAGAAAAATATGGGTATTGCAGGCGTCTGTGTCGTAATCATCCGGCAGGATTTGCTCCAGCGTTCGCCGGACAGTATTCCCGATATGTTGAATTATCGCATTCAACACGAGAAGGAATCGATGCTGAATACACCGCCGGTTTTCGCCGTGTATGTGTTAAATTTAGTCCTGAAATGGATTGAAGCAAATGGCGGTGTGGAAGATATTGCACGTATCAATAAATTAAAGGCAAAAATGCTGTATGACTATATCGATAACAGTGCAGCATTCTCTAATAACATCAGCGATCATGACCGTTCACTGATGAACGTGATCTTTACATTGCCGACAGAAGAAGAAAATAAAGAATTTGTGGCATATGCCCAAAAAAAAGGATTGATGTTCTTAAAAGGGCACCGCAGCGTCGGCGGATTGCGCGCGAGTATCTATAATGCGGCGCCATTGACTCAGGTAGAAGCATTACTTCGCGTAATGCAGCAATACGAAAGGGAGAGGCAGTAGCAGGATGTATAAAGTAGCCTATTATAATCAAATTGCACAGCAGGCGTTGTCGATGATCAACGAAGATGACTATCAGATGGTAGACCCGTCGCAGGAGTACGACGCACTGCTCTTAAGAAGTAAGATAATCGCGCCCTCGGATGTAAGTGATAAAGTGCTTTACATCGGCCGCGCAGGCGCGGGCGTGAACAATATTGCAGTCGATGAATTTACAGATTCAGGCGTTGTTGTCTGTAACGCGCCGGGCGCGAATGCCAACGCCGTTAAGGAGTTGGTGATTTTAGGGATGCTGCTCTCCTCGCGCGATGTGCTCGGCGGCATTGAATGGGTTCAAAGCTTAAGAAATGCCAACCGCCATGTTGATATCGAGAAGGTTGTTGAACAAAACAAAAATCATTATATCGGGCCGGAAATTGCCGGTAAAACACTGGGGGTCATCGGCCTCGGCTCCGTCGGTGTGAGCGTGGCAAACGCTGCTTCAGCGCTTAAAGTAAAGGTGATTGGTTTTGACCCATTTATTTCGGTTTCGGCAGCCTGGGGGCTTTCTCGCAAGGTGAAACGTGCGGTCAGCCTCGACGAGATCTTTATCAACAGCGATTATATTACGATCCATATTCCGTTGATGGAGAAAACAAAAGGCTATATCAATGCAAGCCATTTGAAGAAAGCCAAACCCGGTTTGCGGTTATTGAATTTTGCGCGCGGGGGCTTGATCGATAACGACGACTTGAAAGAATATTTGGAAAATGGGACGGTGGCGCGTTATATTACGGACTTTCCGGACAATGAGACGATCAATTTACCACATACATTGTGTATACCGCATCTGGGAGCCTCTACGCCGGAAAGTGAAATCAATTGTGCCAAGATGGTCGTCCATCAAATGATTGAGTATTTAGAGCATGGCAATATTATCAATTCCGTCAACTATCCCGAAGCGAATATGGGGCAACTGCGCAGCAAATGTCGCCTGACGCTGCACAATCGCAATGTCCCGAATATGATCGGACAGATGACGGGGATGCTTTCTAATGAGAATATCAATATTGCCAACATGGTCAACAGTTCTAAAGGTGGATATGCATATACGATGATCGATGTAGAGAGCGATATCAGCGATGAGTTGGTGTCCAGACTGTTGGATATTGACGGCGTTATTCGCGTACGCCGATTAGTCAATGAAAATTATTAAAAATACTGATTGTATATTTATTAGTATTTTGTGAATTTTTCAAAGAATTTTGTTGACAGAAAAGTTAGATTCGTGCATAATAATAAGCAAACATTTTGGCGGATAAGCCTGTACCGCTGGGATATAAATATTAAATAATATAGTGCAGAGGAGAGGTGATTGTATGATACAATGGCCGAAACAAAATGACGCCCTCGGAACAGTAAACCGGGGCAATCCGGCGGAATCGGGGTTATGTACGTTGTGCAAAGCGGATTGTCAGGGGAAATGCGAAACCTGGGTCGCCAGTATGAAGGGCAGAAAAATGCTTTATCCGAGGAATTTTGGGACGATTACGTCCGGTGCGGCGAATACGACGCACATTGGCGTAAATTACAATGCACTGAGGATTCAAGGGCACTGTTATGGCGCTTGCGGTATGCCGGGCGGCTTGTCGAATTCCGCGGATGACTGTATTTTTCCAAATGTTAAGCTTGAGACAGAATTTGGCGCGGAGGAAAAAACAAAAATTAAAGTACCGTTTATGACGGGAGCTTTGGGCTCTACGGCAATCGCAGCGAAATACTGGGAATCGTTTGCCGTCGGTGCTGCGCTCGTCGGCTTTCCGATCGTCGTCGGTGAAAACGTCGTCGGCATCGATAAGCAGGCCGTCATTGAAAACGGCAGGGTTGTCAAGGCGCCGGAGTTGGATCGAAGAGTCGATACGTTTCTGCGTTATTATAATGGTTACGGCGCGATATTGATTCAGATGAACGTCGAAGATGCAAAGAATGGCGTTGCGGAATATCTGATCGATAAATATGGCGATAAGGTTATTATTGAGCTTAAATGGGGTCAGGGCGCAAAGGACATTGGCGGCGAAATTCAGGTGTTCAATCTGGAGTACGCACAATTCTTGAAAGAGCGCGGCTACATCGTAGATCCCAATCCGATGAAACCGGAAGTCATCGAAGGGTTTAAGTCCGGTGCGGTCAAGTCTTTTGCACGTCACAGTCGGCTGGGGAACACCGCGGCTGAAAGCTGGGCAGATGTGCAGGAAAACTTTATGGCCACGGTCACTTATTTAAGAAAGCTTGGCTACAAGCGTATTTCGCTGAAAACAGGCAGCTACGGTATGGAAGGCCTCGCGATGGCGATTAAATTTGCAACAGAAGCCGGGCTGGATTTATTGACCATTGACGGTTCCGGCGGCGGAACCGGCATGAGCCCTTGGAATATGATGGAGACGTGGGGCGTGCCGTCCGTCTTGCTGCATGCAAAAGCATATGAATATGCCTCTATTTTAAAAGGCAGAGGAAAGAACGTCGTCGACATGTCGTTTGGCGGTGGCTTGGCGCGCGAAGATCAGATTTTTAAAGCGCTGGCGCTTGGCGGTGAATTTACAAAACTGGTTTGTCTCGGACGTTCCGTAATGATACCGGGCTATCTCGGCAGCAATATTGAAGGTGTTTTAAAACCGGAACGCAAAGCGGAAGTAAACGGCAACTGGTCGGAACTGCCGAAGACGGTGCTTGAAAACGGCTCGACGGTGGAAGATATCTTCGCCGGATATTTCGATTTGCAGAAGGTTGTCGGTGCGGAGGAGATGAAACGTATCCCGTACGGGGCGATTGCAATCTGGACGCTGGCTGACAAACTAACAGCCGGCCTGCAGCAGTTTATGGCAGGGATAAGAAAGTTTGACATCGACTTAATCGGTCGTGATGATATCTATTCTGCGAACAGAGAGACAGAAAAAGAGACGAACGTGCCGTTTATTACGGACTTCAACGACGATAAAGCAAAAGAAATTTTAAAGAGTTAGAGAATAAAAAAAGAGCCTGTGCAGTAAATGTGCAGGCTCTTTTGTTCTATATAGTGATTATCACAGATATAAAAAGAGCACCTGATGAAGGTGCTCTTATGTATTCTTATATCCTTACAGATGAGACTTGAACTCTTCGTACGCCTGCTTAGTGCCCATCGCGATCATGCCGACATCGGCCGCCCCGATAAGCATTCTGAAACCGAGGTCCAACAGCATTTTTGTCGCGCCGGCCCAGCCCAAAACAGCGGGAACGATGTTGCGTTTTTCACATTCGGCAATAACCTTTTTCATCGCTTGGGGTCATCTTTTGTCGCTACACCCATCGACATACTCAAATCCTGCGGGCCGACAAAAGCGACGTCAATACCGGGAACTGAAAGGATTTCTTCCAGGTTTTCTACTGCCGTATAATGTTCGATTTGCACGATAACTAAAACTTCATCGTTTGCGGTTGCATAATAGGAAGGATCAAGACTGAACATGGCCGCTCTGCCGGCACCGGAGCCGCGCACGCCTGTCGGCGGATATTTCGAGAACTTGACGGCTTTTTCAGCGATCTCTTTCGTGTTTACAAGCGGGACCATCACGCCGTACGCGCCTGTGTCCAAACCGCGTTTTAAGATATCTTCTTCACATCCCGGAACGCGCAGCAGGGGAACGCAATTCTGGCTCTTGATCGCTGTTACAAATCGGCCTGCGCTTTCAATGTCGAACGGGCCGTGTTCGCCGTCGATCATAATAAAGTCAGGTTGCATATACGCCATAATTTCACAGGCTTCAAAGCTGTTTGTCATAAGCCATGTGCCGTATACTCTTTCGCCATTCTTCAGTCTTTCTTTTAATGGATTTTTCATTTGTTTCCTCCTTTATGAAAACAATCTTTATCAGTCTTAGCCCTGCTTTCCGTGCAAACTTTAGCACGACGCGAAAGCAATTTTGTCTATTAATTATCATAATATAGATTTTAATCGTTGTCAAATTGATTCTGGATGGTAAGGACAAAAAATCACTTAAAAAAGAATGTCCAGGCCGTGTTTGATAATTTCTGTTTCGATAAACTCAAGTTGGTCGCGCGGGATAATGTGGTTATAGCTGGTCAGCGCCTCTGAGAATTTTCCTATGTATTCACGATAGACTTCCTGTCTCTGATGATGTTTCATAACGCAACAGAACAGTAAGAGGGATTGCAGCAGTGCAAAACAAATTTGCTTGTTAGACGGATAGAGCGCGGCGAGCTTTTCGAGCTGTTCAAGCAAAGGAAGAATCATACTGACGCCGACTTCGCCGTAAGGGCATAAATTTTGCAAACTGGCAAGGCAGATTGAAGCTGCTTGCGAGACTGCCTCATCCTGTTCAAAACGTCGGCTTAAAGCTAAAACCTCAGGAATATATTCGTCCAGATACTCAAACTCGCGGTATTGCAGCTTTAACGTGAATAACCCGGTGAGTAAATTTAAGAAATCTGTTGTGATAGACTTGGAATGTGGAAATTGTTCCGACAAATCCCGGGCATCGTTAACACACCCCGACAGCTTGATAAAGTCCATCTGATCGCTGTGGTAGATCCCTTTTTCAAATAACAGATCGCAAATAATTTCAGCTATTTGCGTTAAAGATTCCTTATTGATATCCTGGCTTGCATCGAACAGGTCCCATAAATCACGCATCTCTTCTTTGAAACGGGACATATCGCCGACTCTTAAATACTGCTTTAATTGTTTCGCTTGTTTGATACATTGATTAAGTACATTATTCATCGTCCTTCTCCTTCACGGTTCAAATTTTATATATTAAGATTAAAATATGGATGTCAAAAAAGTACCGGCAGACTGCAGAACACCGCTTTCTGCGAGTTTCAAAAAATAAGAAGCGGCTTTCATATATACGATAAGCGAGAGTGCGTCAACGATCGTCGTAATCAATGGAGAGGCCATAATCGCGGGGTCCAGTTTAATGGTTTTGGCGAGCATCGGCAGTGTGCCGCCGAGGATATTGGCCATAATGACGGTGGCGTACAACGTAACGGTCAGCGTTAAGATAATCAAGCCGCAGTTCGGGTCATTGCGATACATCAGCAGCAGACGTAAAGCGTTGACGATGTTTAGTGCCGTGGCCGTAATCAGCGCAACGCGCATTTCTTTCCACAGTACCTTAACAAAATCTTTCAGGCTGATTTCGTTGACGGCCATCCCGCGGATGATGAGCGTGCTGGATTGTGAACCGGCGTTTCCGCCCGTATCGGTCAGCATCGGGATAAAGGTCACCAGCATCGGAATCGCCGCAAGTGCAAGCTCGTATTTGCCGAGGATTCCGCCGGTAATCATCGCAGAGACCATTAAAATCATCAGCCAGGGAATGCGGTTTAGCGCCAGGCGCAGCACGCCGGTTTTCAAATACGGCTTTTCGCTGGGGTGCATCGCAGCCATCTTTTCGAAGTCTTCCGTGACCTCTT
>CALGIV010000279.1 GCA_937914785.1 uncultured Eubacteriaceae bacterium
GAAAGAAGCCGGTGCCGATGCGTTGCGCGGCGGCGCCTACAAGATGCGTACTTGTGCAAACGACTTTCAGGGTTTGGGGGCGGAAGGTTTGCGTCTGCTGCGCAAAGCGGGGGAGGCGGTGGGTCTTCCTGTCGTTTCGGAAATTACTGATGTACGCGACGTAGCGCTCTTTGAAGAATGTGTCGATGTCATTCAGGTCGGCGCGCGTAATATGTACAACTATCCGCTGCTTAAAGAACTTGCGCAAGTGAAGCGGCCCGTGCTGCTCAAACGCGGTCTGAGCGCTACGGTAAATGAATGGCTCAAGGCCGGCGAATACATCCGGCGCGGCAACGAGCGCGTCATTTTCTGCGAACGCGGTGTTCGCGGCTTTGATCCATCAACACGTAATGTGTTGGACGTCGGCGCAATCGCGCTGCTTAAAAATGAAGGCCATACAGTCTTTGCAGATCCGTCTCATGCGGCAGGACGCAGTGAACTGGTCCCACCGCTTGCCTGTGCCGCGGGAGCTGCCGGCGCGGATGGTGTTCTTATAGAAGTACACGAGAATCCGACGCTTTCACTCAGCGACGGCAAACAGGCATTGACACCGGCAGAATTATCTTGCCTTATCAAACACCTTCGCCGGATCAGGCAAATTGATGAAATCGACAGGTAGCCGGTTATTTAATAATAGGTGGTTTGGGTCGCAAACTTTGCTTTACGAATACGTCTTTTAAATATAGTTATACACTTGATAAATATATACCTTATATATTTTGGTGCTTTAACTGAGTTTCTGGAATCTATGCAGGCTAAAGTAAAATATTTCTGATATTGTTTTAATACTTCTTAATTTAAAAACAAAAGTGCCCTTGGTAGCATATTCAAAGTTCAGAAGAAGCAGGGCGGAAAATTGCTCGTTTATATGCGGTCAATTTTAGCTTTGCACTGTAATCTATCTGAAGGTTGCAGTTTGTCGAATGGCAATTGGTTGGTTTGATAAAAATGTGATTTATTATATTTATTTGACTTATTTTGACAAAATAGTTTAAAATAAAAATATTGCAGAAAAAGCGCAGAATTAATAGACATAGAAAAAATAGTATGATATACTCTATTGCGCAATAAAAGATGTTTTTCTTTAAATTAATTTAAAGGATTCTTAAGAGGAAACCTCTATTTACTTTTACTTTATTTATAGAGCTTTTTTAGCGATACAGGATGTAAAACTTGTCAACTTTTTCTGAAGTTAAGTCAACATAAATTTGTTGAGAAATTTGTAATCGATATAAAAAATATACCGACGTTCTTTAGATTATGCCATATTTCTTCAGGCTTCGCCGACGGGCTTCATAGCGTATTGACAAAATAATGTGCTTTACAGTAAGCAGGCGTTTTTGTCTTGATGATATCTAAAGAAAGCGTGGTATGGCAGATATAATTTTTACAGGATTGTAAGTTGGCGCAAGCAACGTTGGGGATGGAGGAAATTAAACAATGAGAATTATCATTGAAGAGCTTGTTGACGATTTTGCTGAAGAACAGGTCGTTATTCGATGTAAAAGTATGACGCCGGGTTTATTAAAAGCTATTGCGGCATTAAAGGCTCAAAGCCCCATTATTGCTTATAAAGGGCAGGATATTTACAAAATGAACCCTGAGGAGATCTACTACTTTGAAGTAGTAGATAATAAAACTTTTTTATATACTCAAAAAGAAATATACGAAATACGATTGCGTTTGTATGAGTTGGAAAAAGATCTCACAGGCGATTTTTTACGCATTTCCAAATCTGTTATACTGAATGTCACTAAAATACAAGCTTTGCGCCCGGCTATGAACAGTCGCTTTGAAGCGCAGCTGGATAACGGAGAAACGGTGATCGTTTCCCGCCAGTATGTAGGTGCATTAAAAGAAAAATTTGGCCTGTAGAGAGGAAATCGTATGTCTATAAGAGAAATTTTGAAAATGATGGTACTCTCTTTCTTTATGATCGTTACCGGGATTGTAGCCGGTATTTGGGTCATTGGTTTTTTTGTGCCCGGGCTATCGTATTCCCCTGTTGGATTTGGGCGTATTTTATTGACGGGCCTTCTTACAGCGTGTTTATTTATTATTTTTTATTCTAAAACAGACTTAACAGCAAAAAAAATGATTAGACGTATGGCAATTCATAGCGTGGTGTTGGTGTTTACAACCTTATCTTTAGCGTTCTATTGGGGGTGGGTATCATTGAATACTCCCGGAATGATTATCGCGATTATCGCAATCATTATCATTATATACGCAACAGTGGCTGGTATGTTTTTTTTCAGGGACAGGCGTTTTGCCGAGAAGATAAACGAGGCTATAAAAAGACGCAGGCGCTAACAGGTTCTATTTGTTTAGTATAATATTATAATTCAAATTCTGTTTGAGCCGAATAATCTCAAAGGGGATTTGTTTTGTTTTAGGGACAAAAAAACGTATTTGTGCAGCTTACCCGTTCATTTGTGCAGCTTGCCTGTTGGGAGGTGCAGTTGGAGTAAAAGGGGTTTTCACTCGACCGTTTTTCCTTTAAAATTCATTTCAAGAACACAATAAACGCGGCCGATCCAGGGTGCTTAACTCATTTCGGTTCGCGTTTTTGCTCGGTATGTTCAATCGAGCCCGCTGTTTCTTGTGATATTTATCCACCAGGAGGAAGTTTAATATGAACCGCCAGCCCCAACAAAAATACTCTAAGGCACTATGTGTCTGCTTAATCTTGCTTTTGTGCTCAACCTTGATGCCCTTTTCCAGCGTAAGTGCGGACAGTGCCGAATACAGTTACGCAGTTACGGCAAATAAGGATACTGTTGGCGCCAATGAAGTAGTCAATTTTTCTCTCACGATTTCAATACAAAAATACGCAGAGGACTTGTATGATGCTGTTTTTGTTATTCAGGTGCGAGAGGATGTTTTTGATTTTAATTCAAATAACAATATTACTATCTATAACCCTGGAATAGGCACTTCGGGTATAAAGATTTTTGCGCAGGATTATCTGACCCGTGATACGAATTATGATGATCAGGGCTATATCGGCTATACGATCCGGCTGAATGGAAGTGATGAAGCAAAGGCGCTCTTTGAGCGGGAGAACCTTGTTTCGGTTGCCTGTGTTTTTTCTTTAACTTTTGAAAAAGTTTTGACAGAAGAAGGCGAGACTGAAATTATCCGTTATGGCGAAAAAGATGACGGAGTATACATACCGATAGAGATTACTATTGACCCTGAGAAGAATCCTGATCCGCAAACCGTCCATGTTTATAAAAACATCAATGCCGTCTACCGGCTTGTTGATGATAGTGTTGGCGGGAATGATGGGAACCTTGCTTTATATGAAAAACGGCCCCACACGATAGGGGATGCCCAACTTGTAGAACCGGGAGACTTGGTAATCTTTAGTATTGAATTGATGAACAGCGACCCTTTTAATGCACTTGAGATTGCTTCAATTGTAGACAACCTGCCCGGCGGTTATGAATATGTGGATATTAAAACTGCACCTGATATTTATCTGGATTCCAATTCGAACTGTAAAAAAATATCCGATTTAAAGCCCAATGGCGCAGAGGAGCCGAACTGGGTGTGGACGAGCGGGGCTTATGTGCATACTTTTGATCCGGTACTGGAATTGAGTAAGTATGAACAGGGAAAAACTGGTCATAAATACAACACGTATCTTGTAGCACGTGTAGTCGACGATCCTGTTGCTAATCGAGTGAACAGCATAACCGTAAATCAGGAAAATGGCGGCACTGGCAGCGGAAGCAACTCTGAGCCCATTTATCTGGATGGCTATGATCTCGCCCTGACTACGCACTATTCCCATGGCTTCAATGCCGATTGCGAGCTGATAGCCAACTACTTCTCGAATATCAGACCTACCGTTGTAGAAAATAATTACGTCGCGGTTACTTATACGATTATTAATCAGGGGAATAAAGCCCAAAATCCTGAAATACATGCGTATGTGCCTGCCGGGTTGGAAGTAGTTGACAGTGCCGTTAAGTTTGGTGGCGTTAATTATAACCTGTCCCAAGAGGATAACAGCATATGGACTAAAGTCGAGACAACTTACACTAAAAATGACATTACCGGTGTATGGAGCGATTTGAGCCTTTATAAGACCAGTATAGATAAAGTTTTAAACACTGGTGATAAAGTTGAAGTATATCTGTTTTTAAAAGTAGTGGGTAATAATGATACAGGAGGGCTTACGGCAACGGACTTTTATGTTGCCGGTGAAATCTCAGCATTTGAGACTGAGGAGGGGGAAGAAGGCGTTGATGCAGACTCCACGCCTGACAATAATCCGGTCAACGATTTGATCAGCAATATAAAGGGTGACGATACGGTACATCCTATTGATTCCAATATGAACCACTATAAGGAGAAATCTTCAGTAGTGGATGAGCGGGCCAAACTGATAGAGGATAAGCTGCAGGATGAAGATGACTTTGACTTCGCCAGTTTAAACGCCCGCAAAAATCAACCTACAGATGAAATGTACGATGTGCTTAGTAAACAGCGTGTGGCTTACGAGAAAATTAAGACCAAAGCCGATGTTGCAGCATTGTTTGATGATTATGAGTATATAATGCCGTATCTGTTTAATACGCTGAAAGGTGAAGCTTTGCCGGACGATGGCGTTGTTACCAGCCATAATACGTTTATGCTGTATGAAATCTGGATAAATCAGGATGGCCTTCTGGACACCGAAGGATTTACCTTCACGGATGAACTGCCAAAAGGTCTGAAATTCCTTTCGGTACCTCGAGTCTCCCTCAGTGAGGTTGATGCGATACGAATATATAAAGTGTTGCCGACTCAGCGGGTGGAAAATGAAGATGGGAAATGGGTTATTAGTCATAAACCTGGTTTTTGTACCGAATTTGACGTCTTGTTTGATGAAAACGACGATGATGGGAATTTAAATACGGATTATAAGAAAAAGTCTCGCGTGCCCAGTATTGACGCTAAGGACATCGGCCTGGTGGGTGATGTAAGCGAGGATGGCCGTACCCTGACGATTCAATTCAATACGCCTAAACAATCCGACAACAAAGTGTTGACCGATACGACAGGCGCCTATAAAATTCAAGCCATCGTCATATTGGATAAAGAGAACCTGGATTACGGCACGATGAGAAATAGCGCTGAGTTGATGAAGGAAGAAGAGACGTTTACCGTGACGGAGACTGTCGGCGTACATTACGATGCCGGCGGCGGGCTTTCCTTCATTCAAAAATATGCCCGCATGAACGAAAGCGATACATTTGTAAGCAGCCCGGATGTTGTCGTTGCGCAGCCGGATGCAAACGGGGATGTGATCATTACTTATCAACTGCGCTTTCGCAGCGAGTATTCTTTTGATCAAAATACGATCAATGTATCTGATGTTATTCCTGTAGAAATATTTGACAGTTTTGTAGGTGCTCCGGATGTAGCAGGTTTTAATTATACGATAGAAGACGGCGAATTGAAATATGGTGATGCTATCGGCGAGAGTGACCTTGCAATAACTGCTGCGACGAATGCAAACAGCCTTACTGTCAGCAATCCGGACCTTGAGACAAAAGCCGGTGAGATTTATCATATCACCTTTCAGGTAAAGTATAAAAACTGGCAGTATGGTCAGCTGATTCGCAACAGCATCGGCAGTATCAATACATTTGCTTCAATACCGTTGCAAATTCAGGTAGAAAAAGCCGATGAGGACACGCAAGCTCCTCTTGCCGGTTACGAGTTCAAAGCCTATTATGCCGATACCAGCCAAAAGGCTGACCTTTCCAACCCTGTATTGGATTTACAGGAAAGTCCTGTCGTATTTGATGAGGCTACCGGCGCTGTGGAGTTTCTTCCTGCAGGGTTTGCGCCTGATAAAGCCGGCAGTTGGGATATTGTATTGGTAGAAACCATTGCTCCTGTCGGTTATGAAAGCAACTTAAACAAAGAGTTTTTATTGCGCGTGACGAGTGATAATAAAGGCAATCTTCGTTGGGAGGACGACAGCAGTAATACCGGTTATGTGATGACATTTACTGTTGGCAATCAAAGTGCTGCTGCCACCCTGTACAATCAGAGTGAGCCGATAAAGGATGCAAGTTTTGTTTTAAAAAAGATAGATGCAGATACAGGTGCGGCCCTTTCCGGCGCTCAATTTGTTCTTACCGACGTAAATAGCGGGCAGAGCCAAACCGTGACTACCGGTGCCAACGGCACCGTCGCGATACCGGTATCCGGTCAGAATTTGCCTGCGCAGTATACCTTGCAAGAGATGAAAGCGCCTGAAGGATATATTCTTAGTGCAGAGAGGGCCACTTTTACGGTAGACACAGACGGTTGTATTACCGAGTTGACTGGTGAAAAGAAGGACTATCAGATTGCTTCAAACAGCCTTGGCATCGTGGTAAAGAACAGTCGGATCCCGACCAATAAACCAGATACGCCTGCACCTCAAACCGGTGATAACATCTCTGTGATGTTTTGGTTGGGTTGCATTGCACTGAGTGCCTTGGGCTTTGGAGTATTGGTAGCAAAAAGACGCAAAAAAAGAGCGTAAATTTAAAAACAAGCGGCTTTTGGGATATTGGTTGTAAGGCAATTAAATAACTTCCCGACGAAAAACTTATCGTGCTTGCTCGCTGTTTTCTATATGCCCTAGCCGCTTTTTATTCCGGCCAAACCTGATGCTTTGGCCGGTTTTTTTCTTGCCTCATTATAAACAAATTTTAGCTGCATAAATTGCAGGCAACTAGTTTTTAAAAAGCCAAGCATTAAGTCGATAAAATAATATCACTTATTAAATGACTCTAAATTACTGCCAAGAAAAGCCAGACATTAAATCAGCCAACATAATACTTATCACAATGACTTCAAACTGCCATAAGGAAACTGCAAATACGCATATAAAAAAGGCCATTGCCCTTTTTGGGCAACAGCCTTTTCTTTACGGCATTTCAGTTAATGTGCCTTTACCCGTGTCCAATAGTCGGCATACTTCTGCACGTATTCATCGCCAAGGTTTCGAAACACGCTGCAACGTGCAAGGATTTCATCCGTCGGATTATACGCTTCATTATTGAATTCTTCTTCCTCCAATGCTGCTGCCATCGCCGCCTTGTTGGAAGAAGAGTATCCGACTTCCATCGTATTGCGAATCGCGATATCATCGCGACACATAAAGTTGATAAAGGCTTCCGCAAGCTCCTGGTTTTCGCAGCTTGCCGGAATGGCCATATTGTCGAACCAATAGTTACTGCCTTCCTGTGGCACGACGTACTTAAGGCTTTCATTCATACTCATACAGTAAACGCCATCGCCGGAATAAACGACGGCAAGGTGGGCTTCTGAACCGATCATCATATCGATGACCTGATCGTTGACATAAGCCATCACGAGCGGCTTTTGTTCGACGAGCAGGTTGTAGGCTTCTTCAAGTTCGCTCTCATTTGTGCTGTTGATCGAATAACCCAGCAGGGAGAGCGCGACGGCCATACTGTCGCGTTGGCTGTCGTACATCAGAATCTGCCCCTGATATTTTTCATCGAAAAGCGCATTCCAGCTCGTGATCTCTTCTTCGACATAGTTCGTGTTGTAAATAATGCCGAGCGTCCCCCAAAAATACGGCACGGAATAGACATTAGCCGGATCAAAGTCCTTATTCAGTGTGCGCTCGTCGATATTGGCATAGTTTGGGATATTGTCGTAGTTCAACGGCAGCAATAAGTCTTCTTCAACCATCTTTTCAATCATATAATCGGATGGGAAAATGACGTCATAGACGGCATTGCCGCCTTTGATCTTGTAATACATTTCTTCGTTTGACGCGTAGTTTTCATAAACGACTTTGCAGTTATATTCGCTTTCAAATTCCGCCAGCACGCTCGTATCCATAAACACGCCCCAGTTGTAGACATACAGCGTCTCTGCCGAGGCGGTGCCACAGCCTGCCAACAGAGCAGCGGTAAACAGGATAACGAGCGATATGGCGACGATCTTTTTCTTCATTTTCAGTTTCCTCCTTGAACCTTCGTTTTCTTTGTTCCTCTTAAATTTATAATGATCAGCAAAGCGCTGACTGTAAGGATCATAATCGTAGAGAGTGCATTCATCTCCGGGCTAATCCCGCGCCGGGCCATCGAATAGACCAGGATGGATAAATTGTTCACGCCGCCGCCCGTTGTAAAGAAGCTGATGACGAAGTCATCAATCGACAGTGTAAAGGCGAACAGCATTCCCGTGACAATGCCCGGTTTGATTTCCGGCAGAATAACGTGGCGAATCATATAGGCCGGGCGGGCGCCCAAGTCCATTGCGGCTTCAAAGGTGTGTTTATCCATCTGTCGCAGCTTTGGCAGCACCGACAAGAGCACGTAAGGGATGCAAAAGGTAATGTGGGCGATGAGCATCGTGATAAAACCCTGCCGAATATGAAACGTCGCAAACAAAAGCATCATCGACACCCCTGTGACGATGTCGGGATTAACGACCGGCACGTAGTTGACATTTAGAAGGATGCTCTGCCTGCGTTTGGAGTAGAAGTGGATGCCGATGGCCGAGAGCGTACCCACAATCGTCGAGATGATTGTGGCGATCAGGGCAACGGCAAGTGTGTTGTACAGTGCGCTCAGAATCTGCGTGTTCGCGAATAGTTTGGCATACCAGTCAAAGGTAAAGCCTTCCCAGACGCCGCGAGATTTTGAAGCGTTAAACGAATAGACCATCAACACGATAATCGGCGCGTATAAAAAGAGCAGCAAAACGTACAGATAAGCATTGCGCAGAAACTTCTTCATATGTTGATCTCCACTTTATCTTTTTTCGTTTTATCAAAAGTCTCCATAATCCGCATCATAATAAAAATGATCACCATCATAATCAGCGAGGCTGCGGAACCAAAGTTCATATTGCCGGCCTGGAGAATCTGTTGTTCAATCAAGCTGCCGATCAGCATATTTTGTCCGCCGCCAAGCAGAGACGGGATGACAAAAGTGCTTACCGCCGGCATAAAAACCATCGTAATGCCGGTAATGACGCCGGGCAGGCTTAACGGAAATGTAATCTTTAAAAAGGCCGTACGATTGTTTGCGCCCAAATCCTGTGCAGCGTTACGGTAACTCTGATTCAATTTCGTCAATACGGAATAGATCGGGTATACCATAAAGGGCAGGAAATTATAGACCATACCGAGCAGCACTGCACTGGTGTTGTAGAGCATATTCAGCGGCGGCAGCGATAATTTTTGCAGCAGCAGATTAATCAGCCCGTTGTTGCCGAGCAGTGTCATCCAGGAATAAGTGCGTAGCAGGAAGTTCATCCACATCGGCATAATAAACAGCAGTAAGATAACATTGCGTTTGCGCTCGTTATGAATACGGCTGATTAAGTAGGCGGCAGGATACCCGAGTAAGAAGCAGATCAATGTGGAGATCGCCGCCAGGTACAGAGAATTTAGTAATATTTTGATATAGATAGGAGAAAAGAATTCCTTAAAATTATTAAACGTAAAACCGCCTGTGCGATTGGTAAAAGAGTAGATCGCCAGGAATATTAATGGCAGGCAAATAAAAATGATCATCCAGACGATGTAAGGCACCCCCAGAACGCGCATTTTTTTCATCGCTATCCTACCCTCATAATGTGAATGTCATCCGGACCAAAACGCAGGCCGACGGTTGCGTCTATTTCAAAGTCATCTGTCGTATGCACCATAAAGGTATAATCTTTGCAAGCTACCATAATTTCGTAATGTACTCCTTTAAAAACTTTACTTTCCACGACGCCGGACAATATGCTTTCTTCCGGTGCGACGATGTCGATGTCTTCGGGGCGAATGACGATTTTTACGTCTCGCGCATCCTTAAATCGAGGGTCGACGCAGGTAAACAGGCGATTTAGAAACGTCACCTCGTAGTCTGTGTCCATCTGACCATCCAGAATGTTGCTCTCTCCGATAAAGTCTGCAACAAACGTGTTGACAGGTTCGTTATAGATATCGACCGGCGTGCCGTATTGCTGGATAATGCCGTCTTTAAGCACGATAATTTTATCCGAGAGTGTCAGGGCTTCTTCCTGATCGTGTGTGAGATAAATGTGATGTTGACTTCCTGCTGAATCTTTTTCAGCTCCAATTGCATCTCTTTACGTTTTTTTAAGTCCAGCGCGCTCAGCGGTTCGTCGAGAAGCAATACTTTCGGCTCGTTTGCCAACGCGCGCGCAATGGCGACACGTTGCTGCTGGCCACCTGAAAGAGATGTGACGGAACGTTTTTCATAGCCTTTTAAACCAACGATATTTAAATAGTAACTGACTTTTTCTTTGATGATTTTTTCTTTCATTTTTTTTACATGCATTGAAAATGCAATATTTTCAAACACGTTCATATGCGGAAAGAGCGCGTAGTTTTGAAATACGGTATTCAGCGGACGCAAATACGCCGGCGTGTCGATGATCGATTTGTTGTAAAGCAGAATCTGGCCGCTTGTCGGCATTTCAAACCCGGCAATCATGCGCAGCACGGTTGTCTTGCCGCAGCCGGAGGGGCCCAGTAAAGTAACAAATTCGCTTTCAGCTATTGAAAAATTAATATGATCTACGACCACTTGACCGTCAAATTCCTTATATAGATCTACTGCTTTAATAATCGTTTTGTTCATCAGCAAAGTCTGTCCTTTAATTTTTTGTCGATTATAAATTATAAAACATAAATAATTAAATGTATAGCGTTTTTTTGAATATTGAATACCCAATTTGTATATTTCCGAATGTTTTTTTCAATAATAGAGAAAGGGTGAGAAAAATGTATGATGATAAGCTTTCAAATTTGCAGGTGTTTTTTTTCGGAATGATGGCCGTCGTTGGCGGCACTATTTTATATATGCCGCAGGAAGCGGCTGTTTATTCAGAAACCGGCGGATGGCTTTCAATTTTGATAGCCGGTATTATTATAATTATATTTATAAAAATGATCGCTGCGATGTCGATGAAAAATGATGGCAGGATGTTCTTTGAATACAGCGGCGACGTTTTCGGTAACAAGCTGTCAAAAGTAGTAAATGCCATTATGGTCGTCAACTTTTTACTGATGTTTGTCGTCGATGTTTTGATATTTGCGTTTGTGATGCGTGGTGTTTATATGCCCAAAACGCCTTATTGGGCGTTTGCAATCATGTTGGCAATATTGACAATTTTTGTAGCGAGCAGAAAATTGAAAGTCATATCGTTTTTAAGCGTTGTTTTTGGGATATTTGTCTATATTTTTGTTGCTCTTATATTTCTTCTCATTTCTTCTGAAGGAAAAATAACAAATATTATGCCGCTTTTCATCCCGGAGCTTTTGCCGGATTATTTAATTGGCGGCGTTCGGCTGTTACATTTTTTTTCCGGATTTTTATGTTTTTTATTTGTGCCTTTTTACACCCAGGGAAAAAAGAAAAATGTGAACGCGGCTTGCTGGTCAATGGTTTTGCTTATTTTATACTATATTTTATCTTACGAGACGTGTCTGGCTTTAGCCGGTTCTGCAGAATTAAAAGTATATAAGAGCTTGATGATCGCCATTGCAAAACGTGTCAGGCTTGAGCAGTTTGGGATGTTGCAGCGTGCCGATATTTTTCTTTTTGCATCCTATATTACGACAGTAATGGTCAGCATGGTTATTAATATGTACGGTTGTATTGCAGGGGTCGGTGCCATAACGAAGAAGAAGGGCAATCGTAATTTGAGGGCTGCCGTGCTGACACTTGTCGGGTTTATGATTGTATTCGCCTTATTGTTTGGTAACCACATCGGGCATTTAAGTAAGATGGTTTATGTAAATATACTTGCGATTATTATCGTTATCATCGCCTTTTTTATTATATTGATTAAGGAGAAGAAATGCAAAACAAAAGAAGACTCATCGTCTTAGCCTTGTTGATAATCGTCATCCTGCTTTGCGGGTGTTGGGATAATCAGGATATTAATAATAAAAGTATCGTGATATCGATTGGCGTCGATAGCATTGGAGAAGATTATATTTTGCAGTATGAGATTATCAACACGATGCCTGTAAAAACAAAGCAGGCGGACAAAGGTGCCGATGAACCGGACACGTATATTTTAGAAGGCAGAGGAAAAACGTTTTCCGAAGCCCATGATGAAATTATTCGAAGTGAATCTGCCGAGTTGTTTTTTGGTGGTTGTAAGTTGCTTATTGTCGGCGGCAATTATGCAATCAATAATAATATTTTAGAATTTTTGTCGCGGGTGGACGGATTGCCTGGATATCAGCGGAATATGGCGATTATTTATACGGAAGACCTCAATGCTTTTTTTGATGCGACTTTGAATAATGATATCTCCAAAGG
>CALGIV010000280.1 GCA_937914785.1 uncultured Eubacteriaceae bacterium
ATATTGCATATTATCTAAATATACAGCTATTACTAAAATTCATTATTCCTTTGTATATTTGATAATTTTGTTAATTAGTATGAGAAAGCAACACCACCGTCTCCACATGCGGTGTATGCGGAAACATATCGGCGATGGCCAGCCGTTGGACGGTATAGCCCGCTTCGAGGAAGGCGGTCAGATCCGAAGCAAGCGCGTTTGGGTTGCAGGAAACGTAGAGCACGTTTGGCGCTTCAAAGGCAATAATATGTTTTAATGCTTTGGGGTTCAACCCTGCGCGCGGCGGGTCGAGCACGACGACATCGGGGCTGACCTCGCAGGTGCGCAAATACGCCAAGACATCGTCGGCAACAAACGTGCAGTTGAAGATGCCGTTGCGCAGCGCGTTCTGCTTTGCGGCCTCGACAGCTTCCGGGACGATCTCGACGCCAATGACTTCTTCGGCCTGTTCGGCCAGCATCTGTGCGATCGTACCGGTGCCGCAGTAGAGATCGAGCAGCAGTCTGGCCTGTACACCTTCAAGCATACGCATAACGACGCTATAGAGGATTTCGCAGGCGGCGGAATTCGTCTGATAGAATGAAAAGGCGGAGATGTCGAAAGTCTTGTCCAGACATTTTTCTGTAAGAAAATCATCGCCGTCGAGCAGCTGTACGTTTTCGGGAATGATCGCATCGGATACCGTGTCGTTGACCGTATGCAAAACCCCTTTAATTTCAGCTTTTAAATCCAGAGTGCGGACAGTGTTTAAAAATGCGTCGACGTCAAAAGGCACCTGCGACGAGGTGACGATGTTGACGAGCAGTTGGTTTGTAAAGACGCCGCGCCGCAGGACGAGGTGGCGCAGCAGTCCTGTGTGCGCTTTGCGGTGATAATACGAGTACCCCATTTCTGTACAGTGCTTCTGAACACTTTTTACCAGCGTGCGAAAGTCTGCATCGACCAGCACGCAGTCTTCGGCGGAAAGAATATCGTAGAAGCTCCCTTTGCGGTGCAGGCCGAGGCAAAGCGGACCGCCTTTCGTCGTGCTGCCGAAGGCAAATTCCATTTTATTGCGGTAGGCGGTTATATCCGGGGAAGCAAAGATACCATCATACTGCGCAGATGATGTGTTTAAAGATTCAAATAAGGACAATATATAGTTTTCCTTGTGTTTAAGCTGCATTTCATAAGGCATCGTAAGAAACGCACATCCGCCGCAGTGACCAAACTGCGGGCAGGGGGGAGCGGTTTCGTAATCAGCCGGGCAAATCGTCTCTTTGATAATCGCTTCGCAGGCGTTGCCGCGCACGCGCTTGATTTGTGCCGAGACGGTTTGGCCGGGCATACCGCCTTTGACATATATGGGCATATGTTTATAATGGCCATACGTTCGGTTGAGTGTCTTA
>CALGIV010000281.1 GCA_937914785.1 uncultured Eubacteriaceae bacterium
CGAGATCTTCACTCTTTCCCTACACGACGCTCTTCCGATCTGCCTTGGCGTGCTTCTGACGGGGGAGTATGACGCGAATAATGCTATTTTGTCGATTCACCCGGGTGCCGGCGGCACGGAGTCGCAGGACTGGGCGGAGATATTGTTGCGGATGTATTTACGCTGGGCGGAAAAACGCCGCTTTAAAGTAAAAATCATCGATGAACAGCCCGGCGATGTTGCCGGAATCAAGTCTGCGACGATCAGCATTGAAGGATTGAATGCTTACGGCTTCTTAAAGTCGGAAAAAGGCGTCCATCGCCTCGTGCGCATCTCGCCGTTTGATTCGTCCGGCCGGCGGCACACGTCGTTTGCTTCCATCGATGTTATGCCGGAGATTGACGATGATATCGACGTCGAAATCGACGAAGAAGATTTACGCGTGGATACGTACCGTTCAAGCGGTGCCGGCGGCCAGCATGTCAATAAGACGGATTCGGCCGTACGCATTACACATATACCGACAGGTATCGTCGTACAATGTCAGAATGAGCGCAGCCAGCGGCAGAACCGCGAGACGGCGATGCGGATGCTGAAAAGCAAGCTCATCGAAATACTGGAACGCGAACAAAAGGAAAAGATTGACGACTTGAAAGGCGACTATGCCCAGATTGCATGGGGGAGCCAGATTCGCTCCTATGTTTTCCAGCCGTATACGATGGTTAAAGACCACCGCACGGGCGCGGAAGTCGGCAATATTACGGCGGTCGTTGACGGAGATATCGATGTTTTTATCAACGAGTATTTGATTCGCCACGCAGACAAACAATAGACCATTTGGAGAGCGGATAGATGAAGAAACCAATTATCGGCATCATAGGACTTGGCACCATGATCGACATCGGGCAGAGCAAACCGAAGGTAACCGTTTTGCAGGATGATTATATTAAGCGCGTGTATGAGGCAGGCGGTTTGCCGATCGTCTTGACGGCATCGGTAGGGCCATACGATGATGAGGAAGTTGGCAGGATCGTTGAGCTGGTCGATGGTGTTTTGCTCAGCGGCGGCGAAGATATCCATCCGATGTTTTACGGACAAGAGCCTGCTAATTCTTTAATGCGCGTGAGCATTAAACGCGATACGTTTGAAATCGCTTTGATTCACGAGTGCATCGCACGCGGCAAGAGTATGTTCGGTATCTGCCGCGGCATTCAAATATTGAATGTGGCGCTTGGCGGAACGTTGTATCAGGATATTATTGAAGAGCGCGGCAGGGGAACAGTACAGCACATGCAGCGCAACGGCAGCGAGGACGTGCACCATTCGGTTGCACTCGACGGCCTGCTGAAGGAATTGTACCGGAAAGAGAAGACGTATGTAAATTCGTTTCATCATCAGGCTGTCAAGGATGTAGCGGAAGACTTGCTCATTTGCGCCGAAAGCGCTGATGGCATTGCGGAAGCCTGTGTGCATAAAAAGAACGACAATATTTTTGCCGTTCAGTGGCACCCGGAGCGCGCATCGATAGCAGAATATCAGAAGTTATTTCAATATTTTGTTCAGAACTGTCAGTGAGGAGTGGGCGTAATGGCAAAAACAATTCAACAAATCAACGAAAGAATTGCATCGGGCGAAGCGGTTGTCGTCACGGCGGACGAGATTATCGGTATTGCGGAAGATATAGGCATTAAAAAGGCTGCGGAGTATGTAGATGTCGTGACGACGGCAACCTTCGGGCCGATGTGCTCGACGGGCGCATTTTTAAATGTTGGTCATACGACGCCCGGACTGCGGATGGAAAAGATCTATTTAAATGATGTGGAGGCTTACGGCGGTATTGCGGCTGTCGATATGTATATTGGCGCGACGCAGGCCAGCATCGCGCAAGGCGACGAGTATGGCGGCGCGCACGTCATCTGCGAGCTGATTGAAGGTAAAGAGGTTAAGCTGCGCGCTTACGGCAAGGGTACGGACTGTTATCCGCGGCGCGAGATTGAGACGGCGATCAGGTTGGATGAAATAAATGAAGCGTATCTGTACAATCCGCGCAATGCGTATCAGGGCTATAATGCGGCGGCCAATACGTCTTCAAAGCGGTTATATACTTATATGGGCATCTTGCAGCCGAATCTGTCTAATATTACGTACTGCACGTCCGGACAGCTCAGTCCGTTGCTCAACGACCCGTTGTACCGCACGATCGGCATCGGCACGCGAATATTTCTGGCGGGCGCGCAGGGCTATGTGGCGTGGATGGGTACGCAGTTTCATTCCGGCGTTGCCCGCGATGAAGATGGCAGACCCTTATCTCCTGCGGCAACGCTGGCCGTCGTCGGCGATATGAAGCAGATGTCGCCATCGTATATTCAGCCTGCCGTGTTTGAGAAATACGGCGTTTCTATGTTTGTCGGCATCGGCGTGCCAATTCCCATTCTCGACGAGGAGATGCTGAAAACGGTCTGTATCAAAGACAGCGACATCGCGATGAACATTCTCGATTACAGTGTTTCAGATGGCGCGAAGCCCATTTTGAAAAAGGCGACGTATGCGGAGCTGAAAAGCGGTGAGGTGGATATCGACGGCAAAAAAGTGCGTTCTTCGGCGATCACCGGCCATAACAAGGCGCGCGAGATTGCCGAGTTGTTGAAAGAGCAGATTGCGGACAAAGCGTTTTATTTAACGGAGATGGTGCAGTCTTTTCCGCAAGGCAACAAACTGAATTCGTTGAAATGAGGAAACGTAAATGAAAACGAGGTTATTGCTATCTTTTCCGCACAACCTGACGGCTGAACCGGTGACGTATACGCTGGTAAAACGATACGATCTGATTCCGAATATTTTAAAAGCAGATATTGACCATAACAGACAAGGAAGCCTGCTTTTGGAGATTGAAGGAGAGCAGGCAAACATCGAAGACGCCGTTATGTATTTGAGAGGTTCCGGCATCGATGTGCAGGCGCTGAAGGCGGCGATCGTTATCGATGAAGAGCGGTGTGTTGAGTGTTCCGCCTGTGTGGCGGCCTGTGAGATCGGGGCACTTCGGTGTGATGAAGAATTTAAATTGAAGTTTGAGGCGGACAAATGCATCGAGTGCATGCTGTGTATTCAAGCTTGTCCGCTGCGGGCGATTCGTTCAATTTTTTAAAATGACTTATCAAAAACGGCATTACCGCGCGCAGATGCGCGCCGATACATTAAAGCAGTTTGAAGTCTGCGTGCAGGAAACGGATTTGATGATCTTTGCAGACCGGCTGCTGGTTGCAGAGGCCGATATGGCGGTGCGCAAAGTACGCGCAGTGATAGAAGCGTATATCGCGCGGCATAAACGGTTTTTATATTCGCTGGAGCCGATTGAAGCAGAGGTAGACGCCCACGCGGTCATCCATCAAATGGCGACTGCTGCACGCCGGGCAGATGTCGGACCGATGGCGGCGGTAGCCGGTGTTATCAGCGAATTTGTCGGCCGGGAATTATTGGCGTAAAGCGAAAATGTCATCGTGGAGAATGGCGGAGATATCTATGTAAACTGCAAAACGGATATCCGAATCGGCCTTTTTGTCGAAGGCAGCGTTTTTTCAGATAAACTTAAAGTGAACTTGCGCAGAGAAAAGATGCCGATGGGCATCTGTACGTCGTCTGGGGTGTTTGGTCATTCGTTGAGCCTGGGCAAAGCGGATGCGGCTGTCGTGCTTGCGCAAGATACAGCCCTTGCAGATGCGGCGGCAACGCGCCTTGCAAATGAAATAAAAGTTAAAGAAGACATTGAATGCGCCGTTAAAACGGCGCAGCAGATTCAAGGTATTGCCGGCGTTGTTTTGATCAAGGACGAGCGCATCGGCCTTTGGGGCGATGTGGAGATTATCCAATAAGCGCTTGACAAATAGATATAACAGGCTTACAATAGATGTAAAATAAATATCTTCGGGGCAGGGTGCAATTCCCTACCGGCGGTAATAGTCCGCGAGCTGAAAAGCTGAATCGGTGAAATTCCGATACCGACGGTGATAGTCCGGATGAGAGAAGAAGTTCGATTGATTTGTTGCCCCGCTATTGCGGGGCTTTTTTCTTTCTTCAACGATGCACTGCCCTTGAAAGACAGGAGGAAAAAATGCAAAACACGACGAAAAAAGAGATGGAGAAGGTTGAGAAGACACAAAGTTCCGTAACGCGGCGGATCATTCAAATCGGGGTATTGAGCGCGATTGCGTTCGTGCTGTATTTTATCCTGGAGTTTCCGCTCCTGCCGGGCGCGCCGTTTTTAAAGTTTGATTTCAGCGATATTGCCAGTGTTGTGGGCGGGTTTGCTTTAGGGCCGGTGGCCGGCGTGCTGATACAGTTGATTAAAAATGTACTGCATATCTTTTTAAAGGCCAACGACGGCACGCCGATCGGGGAGTTGGCGAACTTTGTCATCGGTATCGCCTATATGCTGCCCGCGGTGTGGATCTACAGGCGTAATAAGACGCGCAAAACGGCATTGATTGGTATGGCAGTAGGTTCCGTATGCCTGCCCCTGGTTGCGGCTGTATTCAACTATTTTGTGTTTATCCCGCTGTACTCGCCCGGTCTTTTGCAGAGCGGTGCCGGTGCCTACATTATGTCGGTCATTATTCCGTTTAATTTTTTAAAGGGCGTGATTATTTCTGTTATAACGTTTATTCTGTATCGCTATCTTTCGCCTGTTTTAAAACGGTGAAAAGTTTGAGAAATAAGCTTTTCGCCAAGTCAAACAGCCTGCCTTTCGTCAGCGGAAGGCAGGCTGTTTTTTTATTGCTAAATGATTTTCAGGCAGTGAAGAAATGTTCCTGCGTTATCATGAGGGGGGGGAGCCCGACTGTGACATATTTATGTCGTAGTCATCGAGAAGTTGTTGCAGCGTGATCGCCTCCATTGCCTCGCGCATACCATCCTTAATTCTGCCGTAAGGGTTTTCGAGCAGCGAGTAAATGTTTTTGCCCACAGGGCATTGGAGTGATGGATTTGGATGCAGGCCGATGAAACCGTCAAATGAACTTGCGTCAACCGCTTGATAGACCATCCAGATCGTAATGTCTTCCGGGCTTTTCATCAAAACAGATCCACCGATACCGCGTCGTGTTGCAACCAAACCGGCCTCCTTAAGTTTGAGCAATAAGTTGCGCACCATCACGGGATTGCAGCCAACACTTTTGGCAATCTGTTCGCTGGTCAGCTTTTGATCGGTAAATTCGGCAAGCAGTACGAGGATATGAAGGGCCATAGAACATTTGTTACTGATACGCATTGTTATCCCTCACGAAATTCTTTTCTTAATTATACGATGTAACTATTGAAATTACAAGAGATATATGCTATCCTTGTTGTAAATTATTAAATTACAATAAGGAGGTTGTGGATGAAATCGTTATTTGATGAAATTACATTAGGCAAAATTGAGGTGCAAAACCGTCTTGTGCGCAGTGCGACTTTTGAGTATGGTGCGGATCAAGAAGGGCGCTACGGACAGAAAATGTATGACATTTACGAAAATTTGGCGAAAGGTGGAGTCGGGCTGATTATCACCGGAATGGTTGGCGTAGATGAAAATGCCAGAGTAACGCCATTTATGGTTAAAACTTATGACGGCACCTTTACAGTCGAGCTTCAAAAGCTGACAGAACTGGTTCATCGCTATGGCAGTAAGATGGTCGTTCAAATAGCGCACTGTGGCGTAAAAGTACAAAAGACCGATGCCGGGTTGCCGCCGGTGGCAGCCTCAAAACTCCCGGACAAGGACTATCGAGAATTGTCCATCAAAGATATTCAGTTGCTGATCGACAGCTTCGTAACCGCAGCAACCCGTTGCAAAGACGCCGGAGCGGACGGTATCCAGATTCATGCGTCCCATGGATATCTGCTGAGCCAGTTTTTAAGCCCTGTTTTTAATAAGCGGACAGATGAATACGGCGGAAGTATTGAGAGGCGTGCAAAAATCGTATTTGATGTTTATGATGCTGTTCGTGCCGCGGTTGGAGGCCACTATCCGATTTGGTTTAAAATCAATTCCAGTGATTTGGAAGAAAACGGTCTTACTTTTGAGGAATGCCAATGGGTATGTGAGCGGTTGGCGGATATGGGGGTTGATGCCATAGAAGTGAGCGGAGGCATCTCTATCTCACCGGAAAGCGCACCGGCCAGGCAGGTACAAGGTGAGCAGGATGAAGGGTATTTTTATCGGCAAGCCGGGCAGATTGCTGAGAAATGTAAGACAGATATTATTAGTGTAGGCGGCTATCGGACTCCTGAATTGCTGGAAAAAAAGCTCAATGAAGGTGAAGTTAAAGCTATCAGCCTGTGCAGACCCTTTATCTGTGAGCCTGATCTTGCAAATCGGTGGCAATCCGGTAATCTGGCAAAAGCACAATGCATTTCCTGCAGCAAATGTTTCTCTCCGGGCGAATTGAGCTGTAAAGTCTTTCCGCAATAACAATTGTTGATTAGAAATAAAAAATGTTTATAAAAAAATAATTTTTGCTTTTTAAATAATATTAAGCCTGCAAAGCAGGCTTTTTTTATTTCGATGAATAGTTTAGCCTTACAGTCGGCAAAATAGTAACAAAAGCGATTTAAAGGAGACTGAAATGGAATTAAATACGGTGGATTATTTAAAAAAAGCATTGCTCGATTCACAGGAGCGCGTGCGTGATTACATGAATTATTCGCGCGAGATTGATGATAAGGAGCTGCAACGTTATTTTAAAACCTATGCGGAAAAGGAAGGCGAGCACGCTCAAAAGCTTCAGGAATACATCTCTGCATATACACAATAAAAAAACGGCCAGTCCGGCCGTTTTTTACTTTTCTTTATCATCATCGCAGCAAAGCGTCAGGACGGCCAGGTGCGGGCGGTTGAAAAGCCGCATCAGCGCGTAGCCGCTGTTGCCGAGTCCGCGGCTTACGAGCATGGTTGTATCTTCTTCTGTGTAAAGGCCGTCTGTATATTTCGGCAAGAAGCCCTGATGAGGTGCATACAATCCGCCGAGGCCGGGCAGGCGGATCTGGCCTCCGTGGGCGTGCCCTGCGAAGACAAGATCAATCTGGTTTCTTGTATAAACGTCGAGGAACTCAGGCCGATGAATCAATAAGAAGCTTACGTTACCGATCATCTCTTTCTTCAAGTCGGCCAGCTTTTTATCGTAATACTGTGGCATAGCAGCGTAAATGGTCGCGTAAAACAGCGGATCGTTGATGCCGATAATATCGATGGCGGCATCTGCGTGTTTGAGGGTAACCACTTCGTCGTTCAAGACGGTGACGCCGTATTCGGTTAAGTGCTGCACAAAGCTTTTGTAATCGTCCATACGCGCCTCATGATTTCCCGGGACATAATAAACCGGTGCGATATCGGTCAGGCCGCGCATAAAGCACAGCGCGCGCTCGATATTTTTACTACGGTAACGGTCGATCATATCGCCGACAACGAACAGCACGTCCGCATCGGTTTGACGAATTTTGTTCAGCACAAAATGCTGGTCTTTACCATAGCAAGCGTTGTGAAAGTCGGAAATTAAGGCAATTTTAAAACCGTCAAACGCGTTGTCGAGCTTGTCGGAATGGTAGTGGTCATAAGTGATGTCGATCATCTTGTTCTGCCACAGCCAGAATAAAACGACGATCAGGCCGAGCAGTAGAAAAAAGATTATCATAGCAGATATTATGTCCTCTCTAAGTAAGGGTAGTTATTTATTATACCGTAATTTAAGCGTTGTTTTGCATTGACATTAAATAAATTTTTGTTATACTATGTTTAGTATATCGAAAGGGGTGGAAAGATGCGCAAACTTTCTTGCTAATTTGTGTTAAAAAGGACGATAGTCACAGCGATGCTGTGGTACTTATCGTGCCGAAAGCAAGAAAGTCATCAATTCCGTACGCCTTAATTCAGTAGATGCGCTTTTGCGCAGTTTGGTTCTTCTATAAATATTGGATGCGTTGTAAGAATGTGCTTTCTTGCAGCGTATTTTTTGTTTTAAGGAGGAAGGCAAAATGTCTGTAATTCAGATTAACAATTTGTCATTTGCCTATGAAGGCAGTTATGATTATATATTTGAAGATGTCTCTTTTCAGCTGGATACAGACTGGAAGACGGGGCTCATCGGCCGTAATGGGCGCGGCAAGACAACGCTGATGCATCTGATGCGCGGAAAGTATAAATACAGCGGCAGTATTTTATCCAACGTTTTATTTGAATATTTTCCCTGTAAAATTGAAGATGCTTCTGTCGATACGCTTGCAGTGGTTGAGCAAGTCTGTCCGGAGTATGAATTGTGGCAGCTTTTGCGCGAACTGAATCGACTGGAAGTCGATGAAGGCGTATTATACCGTGCGTTTCATACGCTGTCGAACGGAGAGCAAACAAAAGTGTTGCTCGCAACCTTGTTCATCAAGGAAAATCATTTTCTTTTAATCGATGAGCCGACGAATCATTTGGATATCGAGGCGCGCAGGGTACTGCGAAAATATTTAAACAGCAAAACAGGGTTTATCTTAGCCTCGCATGACCGCTTGTTTTTAGACGCCTGCGTCGATCATATTCTGGCGATTAACCGTATGGATATTCAGGTGCAGAAAGGTACCTTTACTTCATGGTACGATAACAAACAGCGGCAGAATGAATATGAGCGGACGCAGAATAAAAAACTTAAGCGGGAGATTGAACATTTAAGCGACGCGGCGGCGCGAACGGCGCAGTGGTCAGATAAAATCGAGAAGAGCAAGTACGGCAGCGGGCCAGTGGATCGCGGCTATGTTGGCCATCAGGCCGCGAAAATGATGAAACGTTCAAAGGCCATTCAGTCGCGACGGCAGGAAATGGCAGAAGAAAAGTCCAAACTGTTGAAAAACATTGAGCTTACCGACAGTCTGAAACTGAGTCCGTTAAAATACCATAAAGACAAGCTCATCTCGTTTGAGGATGTGTCTGTTTACTACGGTGAGAGATGCGTGTGTGAACATTTGCAGTTTGACATTTGCCGCAATGACCGCATCGCCTTAAACGGCAAAAACGGAAGCGGGAAGTCGAGCATTTTAAAGCTTATATGTGAAGAAGACCTCTCTTATAAAGGAGCGTTTCATAAGGGAAGCCAACTAAAGATCTCTTATGTCGCGCAGCATCCGTCTGATTTAAGCGGCAATCTGACGGATTATGCACGTTCATATGGGATTGAAGAAAGTTTGTTCAAGGCGATTTTACGCAAACTGGATTTTCCGCGCATTCAATTTGAAAAAGATATGTGTGCCTTCAGTGACGGCCAGAAGAAAAAGGTATTGTTGGCCAGAAGTCTTTGTGAACAAGCGCATTTATACGTTTGGGATGAGCCGCTGAATTATATCGACGTCTTCTCAAGAATGCAAATTGAACAGTTGCTGCTGGCATTTGAACCGACGATTTTGTTTGTCGAGCACGAAGAGGCTTTTGTTTTGAATATTGCAACGAAAAAAATTGAGCTGTAAGCAAAAATAGAAAAGCCTTCGCCTGGCGAAGGCTTTTGGCTATTCCTTTAAGCCGTAGGGAGGTCAAGGAATAACATTTCTATGCAATTAAATAATATCAAAATAAAAGAAAAATGTCACAGGACAATAGTTGACAAATGAGAAAAAAAAGGACAACAAATAAAAAAGGTTATTTTAAAGGATAGAAATACAAATTTGTGAGTGTTCTTTTTTTATAAAATCATTAAACTAATAAGTGCAAGGGGAGAGAATGGCGAGTTGAACGGGCGCCTTCTAAAGGAGCACGTTCAACTCAGGTATTTGGAAGTGTTGAAATCCTTCGTATCATTAAAAATCAATCAACACGATAGCACCTTGGAAGATGCAGAAGTAAACCTTATACCAAACTATTCGCTCGCTGAGTATGCCATTCTCTTACCCCTTGTAGGGCTATTTGTCTTTAGGCAGATACATTAACTTGGCGTAAGCCTTTGGCTCGAAATTTGGATAATACGTCAACCATTTTTCTAAAGAAGCTAAAAAAGCATCTGCATAAAATTCTGCAAAAACTTCCTGTTCTTCTTTCGTACTAAAAAAATCTTTTGTGTGTTCCAGACACATGGGTTTTAGTAAATCAGAAAAAAATTCCCGAAATGAATTTTGTCCATGAACGTCGAAAGCATTGATATAAAAAGTGCGGTTTGCGTATAGATAACAACTGATAGCTTCTAATAATTCCAGTGCCGTTTCGAGTTTTTTAGAATTGTATACCGTCATCATTTCCGTATAAATAATCCACTCGACAAGGTCATATTTATCTTTAAAATGATAGTAAAAACTTTTACGATTCATACCGCATTCTTCACATATATCGCCAACGCGAATTTTGTGGAAAGGTTTTTTTGACATCGTCATCTTCATTGCATTTGCTAACGCTTTTTTTGTTATTGTAGAATCCGGCATACGTTCACCTTCTTTTCTTGCCGAAGGTCGCATCGATTATATTTAATGACGGCAAAGACACCAGTAAAGGTGCCCGATTTAAGAAACCATAAGTTGGCCGAAACCTTCTTTTCGAGGCTTGAGTGAGGGGATAGGATAGCGATAGGATTGCTCACTCAAGCCTTGAAACGCTTACGCGCAGAAATGAGGCTATTATTTCTGAGAAGATGTGAATAAGATAATTCTTACGTTTTTCATTATAAGGGTTGTTTTTATCGCACACTACACCCGAACGGACAAAAAACGATTTTTTTTTCGAGAAATAATATTTGAAAAAACGTTGCTTGAATAACAATATATGATGTTTATTTAATGCTATATGGTATAAAATGACATAAAAGTATAAATATCTACTGTTCAAATTGTGTATGGTATAGAGTTGCATATTCGGCGCCGTTTGCCAGAAGTTCTTTATGTCTGCCGCGTTCCCGAATGCCTTCGTTGTCGATGACGATGATCTCATCGGCATCTTTTATTGTCGAAAGCCTGTGGGCGATCACAAGGGTCGTGCGTCCTTCGCCCAGACGCTCAAAAGCTTCCTGAATGCGGTGCTCCGTGTAAGTATCCAATGCGCTTGTCGCCTCATCCAATATCAAGATCGGCGGATTTTTTAAAAACAGGCGCGCAATGCTCACGCGTTGTTTTTGTCCGCCGGAAAGCATAACGCCGCGTTCGCCGACATAAGTCTTATACCCGTTTGGCAGCCCTGTGATGTCTTCATGGATTTCTGCCCGGCGTGCCGCGTCGATGACTTCTTCATCTGTGGCATCCAGCCGTCCGTAACGGATGTTTTCCATAATCGTATCGGCAAATAGAAAGACGTCCTGCTGAACGATACCGATATTGTCGCGCAGCGACTTTAGCGTAAGGTCTTTGATATTCTTACCGTCGATAAAGATATTTCCATCCGTCGTTTCGTAAAAACGGGGAAGCAGATGGCACAACGTCGACTTGCCTCCGCCGGACGGGCCGACCAGAGCAAGCGTTGAGCCGGGCTGTATTTCCAGATCGATGTGTTTTAATACGTCCACTTCGTCGTCATAGGTAAAGGAGACGTCCTGATAACGGATGTGTCCTTTTACATCCTGCAGTATTTCGGCATCGGGCTTATCGATGATCTCCGGTTCGGTGTTCATCAGCTCCAGATAACGTTCAAAGCCCGACATCCCCGCTGCATACTGCTCGACAAAGTTCATAAGTTTACGCACGGGCGTGATAATGGTGTTGACATATAAGGTGAAGGCAACGAGCACGGATAATTCAATGCCGTGCCTCATAACGAGGTAGCCGCCCACGGCGATGACAATCAGCGATGGCAGTGCCGTAAAAAAGTTCATGCCTGCCATAAAGGAGCCCATCACGCGATAGTACGATGCGCGGGCGCTTTTATATTCTTCATTTCCTTCGGCAAAACGTCGGATTTCATGCGACTCATTCGTAAAGGCTTTTGCGACGCGAATGCCGGAAATACTGCTTTCCAGCGTGGCATTAATGCCGGCTGTCTGTTCCTTTACGGCTTTGGATTTTTTGGACATACCGCGGCGGCCGCGTATGGCGAAGAGGACCATACAGATCATCGCAGCGGCCACGACGAGCGCGAGTTGCCATTGGATGCGCAGCATTAAGATAAACGCGCCGGTAAAAGTAATGACCGAGATGAATAAGTCTTCCGGTCCGTGGTGTGCCAGTTCTGTAATTTCAAATAAATCGTTGATGATGCGCGACATTAAATGCCCGGTGCGCGTCTTGTCGTAAAACTTAAACGACAGCTTCTGGATATGCGTAAACAGGGTGTTGCGCATATCGGACTCCATTTTAACGCCCATATAGTGTCCAAGATATGCGACGATATAAGTCAGGATGGCGCGCAGGATAAAAGCGGCGAGAAGAATGCCGATGACGACAAAGAAAGCGCGGTAAGCTTTGTCGGGCAGCAATTCATCCATCGCAATTTTTGTGACGAATGGAAAAGACAGGTCGATGAGTGCGATAAACAGCGCACAGACCATATCGAGCGCGAACAGGTTCTTATGGGGTTTGTAAAATCCGATAAAGGTGCGCAGCTTGCTGTGTTTTGTTTTTTCCATAAAAAAACCTTCTTTCTCGCATTTATTATAATAATATTATATTCTTTTTTACACATTCGGGCAAGTGTAAAGCGGCGCTTAAACGCGCCGCTTCGATTTACGGTAAAGTGTTGAGAGGCAAAGATTTAAGAATACTCTTATTTTTGCATCAATGGTTGAATACATCGGTCTAAAATGCCGTTTAAGCAGGAGATTAATACGCCGTAATTAACGATGGGTACCCCGGTTTGTTCGGCCAGTGCGATGCGTCGCTGCATTTCACGCTGGTTCAGCATACAGCCTCCGCAATGGACGATGAGCCTGTAGGGTGTCAAATCCTCAGGAAAAGTCGTGCCGCTTGTAAAGGAGAAGTTCAGTTCTTTGCGCACGTGAGATTTCAGCCAACGGGGGATTTTTACCGTGCCGATATCGTCACACTGACGGTGGTGTGTGCAGCCTTCGCAAATGAGTACATGATCGTTGTCCTGTAATGTTTCGACAGCTCTGGCGCCTTTAACAAGCGTGCTCAATTCACCTTTATAGCGTGCGAATAAGATGGAAAAAGAGGTCAGGGCGATATCGTCGGGCGTTTGTTTTGAAATGGCGGCAAACACCTGAGAATCGGTCACGACCAGTTTCGGTGGGCTCTTCAGGGTGGAAAGTGCTGTCGAATACTCCGTATCCCGCGTGACAAACGCTGTAGCGCCACCCTCCAGCAGATCGCGGATGACTTGTTGTTGCGGCAATATCAGCCGGCCTTTGGGTGCGGCGCTGTCGATGGGTATGACGAGCAGACAAGTCTCATTTTCGCCGACTAAATCCTGAATCAGCACGCGAGTTTCTTCTTGCGGCTTCATCGTCGCGAGGCGGGTTTTCAACGTGTCGATGCCCTGTGTTGTCTTCGCGCTGACCAATATTAAAGGTAGCGCTTTTTCATCGGCCAGTGCCTGCCAGGCCGCCGGCGGGCGGTCAAGCCCTTCGGCTTTGTTCAGCGCGATGACGACGGGCAGCGCCAGCTTTTCGACGAGTGTGAGCAAGGCTTGTTCATCTGCATCGGGCAGAGAAGAGGCATCTGCAACTAAAACGGCGATATCGGTCTTTTTTAAGATGTCGTTAGTGCGCGATATGCGCTTTTTGCCCAATTCTGTCTTATCGTCGAGTCCGGGCGTGTCGATGAGCAATACCGGACCTAATGGCAACAGCTCCATCGCTTTTAGCACGGGGTCGGTCGTCGTTCCTTTGATGGAGGAGACGATTGAAATCTGCTGACCGGTCATCGCATTGATCAGGCTGGATTTTCCTGTATTTGTCTTGCCGAAAAAGCCGATGTGTATGCGTTCGCCTTGTGGTGTTGCATTCATACTCATAAAGGGCCTCCTAATAATAAACGTCCTTTTGATAGCAAAAGGACATCGGAATTACGTCTATCTTTCCTTTCGAATCAGAATCGATCTTTTTCGTCGGAATTTTATTAAGAACATCCTTTTATAAAAGGTTGTGCACAAATGGTAATTATAATAACTATAATAATGATTATATTATTTGTCAAGGCTTTTGCTTGTTCTATTAAGCGGCCAAGTGTACAACTCTTTCCTTCGTTTATTATTTTGTTTTTACAGTCAAATAAATTTTTGAGATTAAAAATTGACAATCTCAAATCGAGTTACAATGTTTTGTAAAAACCGGTCGTATGAACAACAACCGGTTTCATTTTT